>NZ_JBFAET010000416.1:0-2796 GCF_040642095.1 Streptomyces sp. NPDC020362 | reverse complement strand
GCGGCGCTCGGTGAGCGACCAGCCGTACACCCAGTCGAGTACGAGGTCCGGGGAGCCGTGCCGTGCCGGGCGTCGTCGAGCGTCACATACGCCCGTATCGCGCCGTCGTGCACCACGACGGCCTCGGTCACCCCGGGTGCGTCGGCCAGCAGTTGCTCCACCTCGTTGAGGTCGACCTTGAGGCCGTTCACCGAGATCTGCGCGTCGAGGCGGCCGAGCACCCTGACCCGGCCGGTCGCCGGATCGACCGAGCCCGCGTCCCGGGTACGCAGCCAGCCGTCGGCCCAGCGGCCGGGATCGGTGATCCCCAGGTACGGGGACGTCCGGCGACGCAGCAGCAATTCCCCGTTCTCCACGCGGAATTGCTGACCGGGAGCAGGGGTCAGTGCGGGACGGTGCGCCCCCGACAAGTCGGTGGCCATCACGCCGGCCTCGGTCATTCCGTACATCGTCCCGATCCGTACGCCGTAGCGGTCGGCGAAGGAATTCCACAGTTCGTCTCTGAGGAGTTCACCGCCGGTGATCGCGCCTTCGAAAAGGGGAGTCGGGAGAGGAGCGGAGACCCGTGCCAGCAATTCCAGTTGGGACGGCACCGCGAGAAGTACGGCGGGCGCGTCGGCCATGGCCAGACAGCGCAGGATGCCCTCGGTTCCCGTGTGCCGGGGGAGTATCAGCTCGGCTCCCGTGTGCAGGCAGTTGAGCAGTCCGCCGACCAGTCCGAGCACGTTGGTCAGCGACGCCAGGGACACCACCTGCCGTCCCGAGGAGGGGAATCCGTCGATGCGGGTGTAGCGCTCGACCTCGGCGACCAGGTCCTCGGCGTCACGGCCGATGATCTTCGAGGGGCCGGTGGAACCGGAGCTGAACTGGATCAGGGCGTGGCCGCCGGCGGCGGGCGTGCCTCCCGGCAGCGCCACGACCTTGCTGCCGACGTCGTGGAAGCCCCGCATGGGGCGGGCGACGGCACCGACCGGTTCCACCGCCAGCTGTGGCCGCAGCCGCTGGAGACACGAGGTCACCTCGTGGTCGGTGAACCGGTGGTCGATCAGGATCGCCTGGGCGCCGGCCCGCCAGACGGCGAGGACGACGGCGATGTACTCCAGGGACGGAGGCAGGTGCACGGCGACGGACGACCCGGCACTCGCTCCCGCGTCCGCGAGACGCTCCTGACGCTCTGCCACCAGCCGCTGCAGCCGCTGCCGGGTCACGGCCTCGTCCAGCCGCAGGACGACCTCGCCGCCGGGGCCGGCCAGTAACAAATCGTCAACGTCCACGGGTATGCCCCATCTCCTGCCCGAAAAGCGGTGACCGGCTGTCCGCCGATGTCCTCCAGCATTTCCCGGCCGGGCATCGCAGTCCATGAGATCTGACCGCAGAGACGGACGCAGTTACCGGCAGAATTCAGGGATTCCGCAAAGCGGGAGCCAGGGGGCCGGCGAATACGAGGGGTGCGAACGGCTGTGATTCTCCGGTCGATTCACAGCAGTTCCGCCGGAAGAACACGCGTCCTTCCGGCGGAACAGGCGAGTTGCGGCAATCGGTCCGCGGAAACGGCGGGGATAGGCGAGATTTCGGCGGGAAACGCCGGCTCGGCCGGCGAAGCGGTCGGGGCACGGCAGGTCGGTCGGCGGAGCGGACGGACCACGGCGGTTCAGACACCTGTGTCAGCGGTCTGCTGCTACGGAACGGATCAGATGTCCACGCCGGCCGACGCCCGTATCAGGCGTTCGCGCCCGCAAGCTCCCGGATCAGATGTCCACGCCGGCCGACGCCCGTATCAGGCGTCCGCGCCCGCAAGCTCCCGGATCAGACGTCCACGTCGGCCGACTCCCGGATGAAGCGGGCCAGTCGTGCGATGCCCTGCTCGACCTGGTCCGGGGGCACCGCGCTCCACGACAGCCGCAGCCGCCGGTCTCCCTCGGCGCCGTCGTAGAAGCTGCTCATCGGGGTCCACAGCACCCGGTGGGTGCGGGCGGACCGCTCCAGCGCGGCCTCGTCGGCGTCGAAGGGCACGGTCATGACGACGAAGAAGCCGCCCTCCGGCCGGTTCCAGGACACGCCCAGGCGGTCCCGCTCGGCGGGCGGCAGGTACCGGTCGAGCGCGGCGAGCAGCCGGGCCATGTTGGCGCGGTAGAACGCCGCGCCCGGCTCCGCGGCCGGGCGCACCCGGAATCCGTGCCGTACCAGCAGACCGCCGATCACCGCCTGGGACAGCGCCGGGGTGTTGACCGTGGTCATGCTCTTGATCTTCGCGAGCTGGTCGGCGAGCAGCGTGCCGCGCCCGGCGGAGTCGACGACCGGCTGGTCGGCCACCACATAGCCCACGCGGGCGCCGGGGAACCCGGTCTTGGCCAGCGAGCCGAGATAGATCACCCGGCGGTCCCTGTCCAGCGACTTGAGCGTGGGCCGCACGTCCTGTGCGTCGGATGGGAACATGCCGTACGGATTGTCCTCCACGACCAGCAGCCCCTCCTGCCGGGCAGCGGCCAGCAGATCACGGCGGGCCGCGACCGTCATGCACACCCCCGACGGGTTGGCGAAGTCCGGCACGACGTACAGCATCCGGGGACGCAGCCCGTCCTTGCGCGCCCGGCGCGCCGCGTTCGCGAGACCGGCCGGTGTCACACCGTCCGCGCCCTCGGGCACCGGGACGAGGGGGATGTCGAGCAGCCGGGCGGCTCCGCTGATGCCCACGTAGCAGGGGGAGGCGGCGAGCAGGGCGTCCCGCGGGCCCGCGCACAGCGCGCGCAGCGTCAGCACCATGGCCTCCTGCGCGCCGACCGTCACGACGACGGC
>NZ_JBFAET010000415.1:0-2842 GCF_040642095.1 Streptomyces sp. NPDC020362 | reverse complement strand
TCTACCGACCGCATCTGCCGTGCGGGCGCAGCCGGATCGTCGGCGTCGGCCCTCCGCTCAAGGGGTACCCCACCCGGCCGGCGGTGCGCGCCGCTCCCGTCCCCACGGTGCGGCGCGGGCAGGCCGCCGTTCGTCATCCCGTGAACGGCGGCCTGAGTCCTAGGTCAGTCCGAGTGCGGGCAGCACCGTGGCCTCCACGAATCGGACGAGATAGTCGGCGTCGGCGTTCTGCCCGCTCAGCACCGGACGGACGCGCAGCACGCCGAACATCATGGCGGGGACGTACTCCAGCGCGGGATGGCCGGCGGGCACCTCGCCCCGCTGCACGCCGCGCTCCAGCATCTCCTGGAGCGTGGCGATCTCGGGCAGGAGTATCGCCTCGCGCAGTGCCTGCGCGAGTTCATGGTCGGCCGTGACCGCGTGGCCCAGGGCCTGCATGAGCCGGGCGTCCTTGTCGGACCAGTCGCCCGCCGCGCGTGCGGCCCGGCGCAGGTCCTCGGCGAGCGAGCCGGTGTCGATGCCGGCGAAACGCACCTTGCGGTTGGCGCGCAGTGCGGCCGCGACGAACTGGGGCTTGGTCTTCCACTGCCGGTAGAGCGTGGACTTGCTGCACCGGGTGCTGGCGGCGACGCCCTCCATGGTCAAGGAGTCGTAGCCGCACTCGCGGATCTGCTCCAGCACGGCGTCGAAGAACTCCCGCTCACGCTCGGGCGTGATCTTGGAGCGGCGCGAGGCGGCGACCGTCTCCGGTCCGTCCGCGGCCTGCGACGTCATGCGCTGCTTCTCCTCACTCGTGTAGGGCCCGCTGCGGCTGCCCGGTGAGGGCCGCTGCAGCACCTGTCTCCAGTGTGTCGCACATCAATCGATACGTCAGTGTACCGGTACTCAAGCGTATCGGTACACTGGCGTATCGGTACGGCAACGTATCGATGGGTCCCGGGCCACGGTCCGGGACTCGGCACGCACCACCACACGCACGACCGTCAGCGAAGGGGCCGGGGGATGAATGCCCGAACCGAGCCTGCAGAAGCGGAGCCGGACGCGATAGCGAAAGCGCCGGCGCGTCCACCGCTCCTGCGTGAGTTCCTGCTCGTCGCGGGGCTCTTCCTCGTCTACAAGCTCGGGCGGCAGCTGGCCACCGGCCACACGCCCGAGGCCTTGCGCAACGCCCACCATGTGTGGGACCTCGAACGGGCCGTGCACCTTCCCGACGAGAAGGCCGTGCAGTCCGCACTGCTGCACGGCGACACCCTCGTCCACCTGGCGAACACCTACTACGCGACCGTCCACTTCCCGGCCACCCTGGCCTTCCTGGTGTGGCTGTACCTCAGGCGGCCCGCGCACTACGTGTGGGCCCGCCGGGTCCTGGCCGTGGTCACCACCGCGGCCCTGGTCCTGCCGTTCGTGTTCCCGCTGGCCCCGCCGCGGATGCTGACCGGCACGGGCCTGGTGGACACCGCCCGGATCTACGGCCCCTCCGTCTACGGCCCGCCCTCCAGCGACCACCTCTCCAACCAGTTCGCCGCGATGCCCTCGCTGCACTTCGGCTGGGCCCTGATGGTGGCGATCGGCCTGATCGCAGCCACCCGCTCCCGGTGGCGCCGACTGTGGCTGCTGCATCCGCTGGTCACCCTGCTGGTGATCGTGGGCACGGCGAACCACTACTGGCTCGACGCGATCGTGGCGACCGCCATGCTCGGCGCCGCCCTGGCCGTCGTCCCCGCGCCGCGGCGCACGTCCAGTACGGCCGGGCGCGGTGCGCAGCGGCTCGCGCCGCAGGAGGCCGTGCTGGCGGGAGCGGGCCGATGAACGCCGCAGCCCTGCTCGCCGTCGGTCTGTCGCTGGTCTCGGCCGTCGCCTATGCCGCGGCCGCCGTGGCCCAGGAGCGGCTCGCCTCCCGCAGCGCCGGCGCGGGCCTGGTGCGGCTGCTCGGCACGGGTGCCTGGTGGTCGGCGGTCGGCCTGAACGCGGCCGCCGCGCTGCTGCACGTCGTGTCCCTCAAGTACGGCCCGCTGACCCTGGTCCAGCCGCTCGGCGCGCTCACCCTCGTCGCGGCGGTGCCGCTCGGGGCGCGGGCGGCCGGGCGGCGGGTCAGTGCGGTGGAGTGGCGCGGTACGGCGTTCACGCTGCTCGGGCTCGGCGCCCTGCTGGTCACCGCCTCGGGTCCGGCACCGGAGCGGGTGCTGAGCCTGACCGAGGCGCTGGCGGTGGCCGGTACGACCGCTGCCCTGATCGGCATGCTCTCCTGGCCGGGGGCCCGGCCGGGTCTCAGGCACGCGACCGCCTCCGGTTTCGCCTCGGGTGTCGCCTCGGCGCTCACCCAGACGGTGACCGTGGCGGCCACGGACCGCTCCGGTCCGGCGCCGTGTGTCGAGGTGGCCGTGGTCGCCCTGCTCGTCGCCGCGTTCGCCACCGGCGGGCTGCTGCTGTCGCAGACGGCCTACCGCGGCGGCCTCGGCGCGCCGCTGGCCGTGGTGACCCTGGCCAACCCGCTGGCCGCCGCGGTCATCGGGCTGACGCTGCTCGGGCAGGGCCTGCACGGCGGCGCGGGCGGGGTGCTGCTGGCGCTGGCCGGGGCGGCCCTGGCTGCCTGGGGAGTGGTCGTGCTGACCCGGGCGACCCCCGTCTCCGCCCCGGAGCACGACGGACACGACGGACACGACGGGCACGACGAGCACCCGGTCGCAGCGGTGCTGGCCCTGGAGCCGGGTACGGCGACCGCGGAGCCGGCGCTGGTGCCCCGCCGGCCGGAGCAGCCCGGGCATCTCACCGCGCTCTGAGCGCCAACGGACGGCGGCCGGTGCGGCCGGGTAATACCCCGGCCCCGGCCCCCCGCGCCGAG
>NZ_JBFAET010000414.1:0-2862 GCF_040642095.1 Streptomyces sp. NPDC020362 | reverse complement strand
CACCGGTCAGCGAGCCGACCGGGCTGCCGGGTGCCCTGGCCGAGGCCCGTTACGCCCTGGCCTCGGCCAGGGCAAAGGGCGCCGGCGCCTCCTGCCTGGCGGACGCCGCATCCCTGACCACGCTGGACACGCTGCTCACCGGCATTCCGGCCGAGGTCCGCACCGCCTTCTGCCGCACCGTGCTCGGGCCGCTGCTCGCCCCCGGGAGTGCCTCCGCCGCGGCGCTGCTGGACACCCTGGAAGTGTTCCTCCTCCATGACGGCTCCTGGGCCCGCACGGCCGAGGCGCTGCACGTGCACGTCAACACGGTTCACTACCGGATCCAGCGCATCGAGCACTTCACCGGCCGTGACCTGTCCCGCCTCCGGGACCGCCTGGACCTGTGGGCCGCCCTGCTGTGTCGCACGGAGCCGAGCAGCACACGGTCCGCTACGACCGCTCGAGGTGCACGCTCGTCGACTTCACCCGCGCGATGACCGTGACCCCGACCGCCAGACCCAGCTCGTCCACGGCCTCCCGGGTCACCAGGGACACGATCCGGTGCGGACCGGCCTGGATCTCCACCCGGGCCACGACCTCGTCCGCGCGCAGTGCCGTGACGATCCCCGTGAGCGCGTTGCGCACGGAGGTCGGAGGCCCGGCCGCCCCGCCCCGCTCGTCCTCGGCCGCCCGCTCCCGCACGAACCGTGCCAGCCCCGCGCCGTCGATCACCCGGTTCCCCGAGCCGTCCCGCCCCATCGGCAGCCGACCCGCGTCCGCCCACCGGCGCACGGTCTCCGGGCTCACTCTCAACAGGCGCGCGGCCTGGCCAATGCTGTACGTCGGCACTCTGAAACCCTAGCCGCCCCCTCTCCTCGCGGAGGTCGCGCATGCTGCCGCGCCGGCTGGAGTACCTCGTAGCGCTCGCCCGGGAGCGCCACTTCGCCCGCGCGGCAGCCGCAGGTTACGTGTCGCAGCCGTCGCTGCCGGCCGCGATACGAAGACTCGAGCAACAAGATCTCCGAACTCACCGAGGCGCTGACCGGACGCTTCCGCGAGCACCATGCGTTCCTGGCTCGGCTGCACCTGGACCACTACGACCAGTTCACCGACGTGATCCGGCAGTTGGACCACCATGGCCCTGAGCGGGCCGCGGCGGGCGGTGAGCCGCTCGTGACGGGCCTGGAGGTAGGTGTCCTTGGTTCTCGGAACATGTGCAACCACGCATGCGAGCCCTCGGTCGGCAGGCGTGGGACACGGATCCACACCACGACCGGCTCGACCGGGGCACGGAGGGCCGACCACCAAGTATCCCCCCGTGAGTCGGTCACCCGGCGGGATCGAGCACGACCGGAAGCTCCGCGAGGCCGCGGAAGGCCGGGAAGGGAATCTCCAGCCACCGCGTCTCGGCGCGGGGGTCGGCCAGAGTCATCCTCGGGAACCGGTCGAACAGGGCGGTGAGCGCCAGCTGCATCTCCAGCCGGGCCAGCGGGGCTCCCAGGCAGTAGTGGCTGCCGTGCCCGAACCCCAGATGCGCGTCCTGCGTATTGCCCGGACGCATCACGTTCAACTCGTCCGGGGCGTCGAACTTCAGCGGATCGCGGTTGGCCGAACTGATCGCGATCTGAACCAGGGCGCCCTTGGGAATCCGGGTCCCGCCGTACTCCACGTCCTCGGTCGCGTAGCGGAACGTCGCGCTCTCCACGGAGCCGTCGTAGCGCACCAGTTCCTCGATCGCGGCACGCATCAGTTCCCGGTTCTCCCGCACAGCGCGCAGCTGCTCGGGATGGGACAGGAGGTGATGCACCGCGTTGCCGAGCAGGTACGCGGTCGTCTTGTGACCCGCGAACATCAGCAGGAACGCCGTGGAGACCAGCTCGTTCTCGGTCAGCCCGCCGCCACCGTCGTCGTCCCGGACCGCGGTGAGCGCGCTCAGGAGATCGTCACCCGGACGGCTCCGCTTGGCGACGATGAGATCCGAGAAGTACGCGTGCAGATCCTCCTCCGCCTTCTGCTGGGCCCGCTTGGCCTCCTCGTTGAAACCGCTCTGGGCCACCGTCGAGGACAGGTTCTGCATCCGCGACCGCTCCTCGGGCGGTACACCGAGCAGATCGCAGATCACGATCATCGGCAGCGGGAACGCGAAGACCGGCAGAAGGTCGAAGGGCTCCCGGGGCGGGCACTCGTCGAGCAGGCCCCGGACGATGCCCTCGATCTTCGGCCGCAGAGCCTCCACACGCCGTGGGGTGAACGCGGAGTTGACCAGCCGGCGCAGCCGCGTGTGCTTGGGCGCATCGGAGTTGAGCATGTTGTCGTCCAGCGCGACGGACGAGTCACCGAAGATCCTCCGGTAGGCGTCCATGGCCCCGTACATGTCCTTGCTCAACCGCGGATCCGACAGGGCGGCCCGCGCGTCCTCGTACCGGGTGATCAGGTACGTCTCGTTGCCGTGCGGCGGTCTCATGGGACAGACCGGGGCCGCGTCGCGGAGATGGGCGTAGACCGTGTGAGGGTTCCGCCGGAACTCCGGGGTGCAGCGTTCGGCCGCCGTGACGGCCTCTTGCGTGGTGGTCACGGACGACTCCTGAGGTCGAAGAGGGCCTCGGCGTTGCCACCGAGGATGAGCTGCTGCGACGCCCTGTCGACAGGCAGCTTCTCGATCATGCGGATCTGCTCCTCCAGCGGCACGGCCAACGGTGGTGAGTCCGTACCGAAGAGCATCCGCTCGGGCCCCAGCACCTCCGCGTTCAGGCTCAGATGCGCCGAACTGCACGGGCTCGTGTCGACGTACATGCGCCGCAGCGCCTCGGCCGGGTCGACCGCCGGTCCCTGGGCCGCCGACGGGGCCGAGGCCGCCTCGGGCCGGCCGGAGGGCGGCGCGCC
>NZ_JBFAET010000413.1:0-2880 GCF_040642095.1 Streptomyces sp. NPDC020362 | reverse complement strand
CGTGGTTTGGGGACTGCAGTGAGATTGCTTCTGCGGGGTGGATGTCCCGGGGGCGGTGTACCCGCGCCAGGATGCGTCGGCGTCACAGCATGACGTGTTTGACCTGTGTGTAGTCGAGCAGGCCGGTCAGGGAGAGGTCGCTGCCGTAGCCGGAGTGGCCCACGCCGCCGTGGGGCATCTCGGAGACGGTCGTGCCGTGGGTGTTGACCCAGACGATGCCCGTGCGCAGCGCGCGGCTCGCGCGCATGGCGCGGTCGTGGTCGCGGGTCCACACGCTCGCGGCGAGCCCCTGGACGACGCCGTTCGCCAGGCGCAGGGCCTCGGACTCGTCGGAGAAGGGCTGCACGGTGACGACCGGGCCGAACACCTCGCTCTGCACGATCTCGTCCTCCTGCCGGACTCCGGCGACCACCGTGGCCTGGTGGAAGTAGCCGGGACGGTCCAGGGCCACGCCACCGGTGACGATGCCGGCGTGGTCCGGGAGTCGCTCCAACAGACCGCTCACCGAGGCCAGTTGGGCGGCATTCGCGAGAGGACCGAAGGCGGCGTCGATGTCGTCCGGGGCTCCGGGTCTCAGCCCTGCGGACCGGTCGGCGAAGCGTTCCAGGAAGGTGTCGTGGACCCGGCGGTCGACCAGGATCCTGGCGGGGGCCGTGCAGTCCTGGCCCGCGTTGTAGAAGGCCAGCGACGACAACTGCTCGACCGCGTCGTCCAGATCGGCGTCCTCGTGGACCAGAACCGGTGCGTTGCCGCCCAGTTCCAGGTGGAGCCGCTTGAGGTCGCCGGCCGCGGCCGCGGCGATCTCCTGCCCGGCGCGGACACTGCCCGTGACGGCGACCAGCCGGACGTGCGGGTGGGCGACCAGGCGGCGTCCGGTGTCGCGGTCGCCGCACACCACGTTGAGCACGCCGGGCGGCAGGTGCTCGGCGGCCAGCCGGGCCAGCAGCGCGGCCGACGACGGCGTGGTGTCGGACGGCTTCAGGACGACGGTGTTGCCGGCGGCCAGCGCGGGAGCGACCTTCCACACCGCCATCATCAGCGGATAGTTCCACGGGGTGATCTGGGCGCACACGCCGACCGGCTCGCGCCGCAGGACGGACGTGCGGCCCGGCGTGTACTCGGCGGCCGCGGCGCCCGGCAGGTTCCGGGCGGCCCCCGCGAAGTACCGCAGCACGTCCACGATCGCGGGCAGTTCGTCCGCCAGGAACAGGGCACGCGGCTTGCCCGTGTCGGCGACCTCGGCGTTCGTCAGGGCATCCGCCTCCCGCTCCAGGGCGCCGGCGATGCGCAGCAGCGTGGACTGCCGCTCGGCCGGAGTCCGGGCCGACCAGCCGGGCAGGGCCTCCTGGGCGGCCCGGCAGGCCGCGTCCACGTCCTGCGGACCGGAGAGCGGGGCCGTGCCGTGCTCGTGTCCGGTGGCGGGGTCGATCAGCCGCGCGGTGGCCCCGGAGAGGGCCGGCAGGTCCTTGCCGTCGATGTGGTTGAGGACGGTGGTCAGGCGTTCGGTGTCAGCCACGGCGCAGGGCCTCCTCGGCGGCGGCCCGGCCGGTGCGCACCGCGCCCTCCATGTATCCGGCGACCCACTGGTCGGAGCCGCAGACGTAGAACGGCGGTTCATGGGTGCCGTGCAGCGGGCCGACCGCCATGACCTCGCCCGGCGGCCACTGGGTGACATAACCCTGCGTCCATGGATCGGTGCCCCACAGCCGCAGGTGACAGGCGGTCGGCCGGAGCGCCTCGTCACCGAACAGGGCGGCCATCTCGCCGAGCAGTTCGGGGGTGCGCCGGTGGGGCGGGGTGCCGATCAGGACGCCGTAGCGCTCGGGCGGGATCAGGGCCGACAGGACGCCCTCGCTCTGCGGCCACGTGCTGCCCAGCACTCCCTCGCACTCCGACAGGCCGTTCAGGTCGCTGTCCCGCCAGAAGGGACGCTCGTACACGGCGGCGAACTTCGCCGCCGTCGCGTGGCGTTGCCGGTGCAGGGAGGCGAGGCGGGCCTCGCTCACGCCGCTGACCGCGACGGACCGCAGGGGACCCGCGGGAAGGGCACTGATCACGGCCCCGGCGGTGAGCACCTCGCCGGTCACCAGGCGCACGGCACTGCGGCCGGGGCGTGTCGTCACGGCGGCGACGGGGGAGCCGAGCCGGATGCGCGGGCCCAGCTCGCGGCCCATGACCTCGGCGAGCGTCGCCGACCCCGCCGCCAGCCGCAGCCCTTCCCAGTCGTCGTAGTCGTAGTCGCCCGTGCCCGAGCCGGGGACCGCCGCACTCTTGCGCAACGCGGCCAGCAGGGAGATCCGCTCGTAGGAGCCCCCGGCCAGGGCGAGCTGGCCGATGTCCCACAGCCGCACCACGGTCGGCGTGGCGTCCCGGGAGCGCAGCCAGTCGGCCACGGACAGCAGGTCCAGAACGGCGGCGTCCGGATGCGACCAGGGGTCGTCGGGGTCGACCGTGGCGGCCAGCGCGGTGAACTCCGCACCGAGCCGTTCGTGGAGGGCTGCGTCCCCGGGTCCGAACCAGTGCGGTGGCTCGCCGGCCGAGCTGCCCTCCGGCGTGGCCCGGGTGATACGGCCGGGCTCCTCGACATAGCTGGGGACCAGCTCCAGGCCGAGCTCCTCGGCGAGTCGGAGATAGGCGGTGTGCCCGCGGCCGACCACTTCGCCGCCCAGCTGGACGGTGCGGCCGTCGGGTGTCCGGGTCTGCTCGACCCGGCCGCCGACGCGGTCCCGGGCTTCCAGGACGAGCACGTCGGTGCCGGCGGCCGCCAGGTCCCTGGCGGCCGAGAGCCCGGCGAGACCGGCGCCGAGCACGATCACGTCGTGATGCATCAGCTTCGTTTCCGTTCCGGTGCGGGGTCAGGCCAGGACGAGACAGTGCTCT
>NZ_JBFAET010000412.1:0-2973 GCF_040642095.1 Streptomyces sp. NPDC020362 | reverse complement strand
CTCGTAATCCGGTGGGGCCCGGCGACGCGGCGGGCCGCCGCGATAGGCGGAACGGCTCAGGTCAGTCCATGGGTGACAGCCTTTGTGTGTGTCTGACCGTTTTTGACCGCTTACGGGGTGTGACTCGGGCCACGCAGATTGGGCGTAACGCTCGTGGGAACTGCGCGATGACCTAAGAGGTGACAGCCGCGGAGGGAATACGGACGCCATGACAGGCGCTGTGCATCTCCCCGGCCCCCGCCCGCTCCGTCGGCCCATCCCCAGGCCGGTGGTCGGCTCCTGTCCGCTGTGGACGGGGCCGGAAGCCGTTTTCCAACGTTCCGAGAGGTTGTTCGTGTCGGCCAGCACATCCCGTACGCTCCCGCCGGAGATCGCCGAGTCCATCTCTGTCATGGCGCTCATTGAGCGGGGAAAGGCTGAGGGGCAGATCGCCGGCGACGATGTGCGTCGGGCCTTCGAAGCTGACCAGATTCCGGCCACTCAGTGGAAGAACGTACTGCGCAGCCTCAACCAGATCCTTGAGGAAGAGGGTGTGACGCTGATGGTCAGTGCAGCAGAGCCCAAGCGCACCCGAAAGAGCGTCGCAGCGAAGAGCCCGGCGAAGCGCACCGCCACCAAGACGGTCGCGGCGAAGACGGTGACCACCAGGAAGGCCACCGCCACCACGGCGGCCCCGGCTACGCCCACCGCTCCGCTCGCCGACGATCCCGCCGAGGAAGCCGCACCGGCCAAGAAGGCCGCCGCCAAGAAGACGACCGCCAAGAAGGCGGTCGCGAAGAAGACCGTCGCCAAGAAGACGGCCGCCAAGAAGACCGCGGCCAAGAAGGACGACGGCGAGCTGCTCGAGGAAGAGGTCCTCGAGGACACCAAGGTCGCCGACGAGCCCGAGGGCGCCGAGAGCGCGGGCTTCGTCCTGTCCGACGAGGACGAGGACGACGCGCCTGCCCAGCAGGTCGCCGCGGCCGGTGCCACGGCCGACCCGGTCAAGGACTACCTCAAGCAGATCGGCAAGGTCCCCCTGCTCAACGCCGAGCAGGAGGTCGAGCTGGCCAAGCGCATCGAGGCCGGTCTGTTCGCCGAGGACAAGCTCGCCAACTCCGACAAGCTCGCGCCGAAGCTCAAGCGTGAGCTGGAGATCATCGCCGAGGACGGCCGCCGCGCCAAGAACCACCTCCTGGAGGCCAACCTCCGTCTCGTGGTCTCCCTGGCCAAGCGGTACACCGGCCGCGGCATGCTCTTCCTGGACCTCATCCAGGAGGGCAACCTCGGTCTGATCCGCGCGGTCGAGAAGTTCGACTACACCAAGGGCTACAAGTTCTCCACGTACGCCACCTGGTGGATCCGTCAGGCCATCACCCGCGCGATGGCCGACCAGGCCCGCACCATCCGTATCCCGGTGCACATGGTCGAGGTCATCAACAAGCTCGCGCGCGTGCAGCGCCAGATGCTCCAGGACCTGGGCCGCGAGCCCACCCCGGAGGAGCTGGCCAAGGAGCTCGACATGACCCCCGAGAAGGTCATCGAGGTCCAGAAGTACGGCCGCGAGCCCATCTCCCTGCACACCCCGCTGGGTGAGGACGGCGACAGCGAGTTCGGCGACCTGATCGAGGACTCCGAGGCCGTCGTCCCCGCCGACGCTGTCAGCTTCACGCTTCTGCAGGAGCAGCTGCACTCTGTTCTGGACACCCTGTCCGAGCGCGAGGCCGGCGTCGTCTCCATGCGTTTCGGCCTCACCGACGGTCAGCCGAAGACCCTCGACGAGATCGGCAAGGTGTACGGCGTGACCCGTGAGCGGATTCGCCAGATCGAGTCCAAGACCATGTCGAAGCTGCGCCACCCGTCGCGTTCGCAGGTGCTGCGCGACTACCTCGACTAGGTCCCGGTCGTACGACGGCGAAGGCCCGGTTCCCCTCGCGGGAGCCGGGCCTTCGTGCTGCGCGCAGCCGCGCCCTGGATGACTCTGGGTTTCTCGGTATCACCCCAGAGTGAGGAGCTTGCATGCGCCGTTCCGTTGTCCGGACCTTGGTCCGGCCGCTGGCCCTGGCGGCCGCGACGACCGCCATACCCCTGATGGGAGCGGCCCCGGTGGCCGCCGACAGTGTCGTCGTCGGGGGGTTTCCGATTGACGTCTCCCAGGCCCCGTGGACGGTTGCCCTGTCCAGTCGTGCCCGGTTCGGGGGTACGCGGGCGGGGCAGTTCTGCGGTGGCGTGGCGGTCACGCGGACCACCGTGCTCACAGCGGCCCACTGTCTGGCCGAGGAGGTCCTGGGGGCGCCACCCGACCGTGTGTCCGACCTGAAGGTCATCGCAGGCCGAACCGACCTGCTCGCGGAAGGAGGCTCGGAGATCGCCGTACGGGACGCCCGGGTCAATCCGCGCTACGACGCCGAGGCCAACTCCGGTGACTATGCCGTGCTCACTCTTGCCGAACCGCTGCCGCAGAGCGCCGTCGTGGCCATGGCGTCCGCGGGCGATCAGGCGTACACATCCGGGACGGAAGCCCTGGTCTCCGGTTGGGGTGACACCTCCGGCGGCGGCGCCTATGCACGCCGACTGTACGGAGCGCACGTCCACGTGCTCGCCGACGACGTCTGCGCCCGCGCCTACCCGGGCGGCCCGGACGGCACCTACCAGGCCGAATCCATGCTCTGCGCCGGAGAGATAGCGGGCGGACCGGACTCCTGCCAGGGCGACAGCGGAGGCCCTCTGGTCGCCTCCGGGCGACTGATCGGGCTCGTGTCCTGGGGGAGCGGCTGCGGGCGTGCCGGCAGCCCCGGTGTCTACACGCGGGTGTCCGACATCGTCCGCACCCTGCCGTCGGCCGCCGCGGGGCCGCAACGGCCCCGCAAGGAGCCCTGAGGGGCTGGACGGGGGCGCGCCGCAGGCTCAGCCGGGAGCGGCGGGAAGGTCGTCGAGGAAGGCCGCCGTCGGCACGTGGAACAGACATCCGGTGACGGCCGTCGAGTAGTCGAG
>NZ_JBFAET010000411.1:0-3061 GCF_040642095.1 Streptomyces sp. NPDC020362 | reverse complement strand
CCGTGGGGCTCCTGTGCGGGGGTCCCGTGGGCGCGGTGCTCCCTCGGGACCTCTGGCTCCGGTCGTGTGGGTCAGGAGGGAGTCAGGGCGTCACCAGGCTCCACCGCTGGTTGGTCCCGCCGTCGGCGGGCCACTGGAGCACTACCCCACCGTTACTGAGCGAGCTGTTCGACAAGTCGACCAACTGGCCGTCGTACACACTCTTCAGCTGCACCTGGTTGGGGCCGGCATCGAGCAGTGTCCACCGGGAGTTGCTGTTGCCGTCGTCGTGGTACTGGGCCAGCTGGGTCCCCTTGGCGGTCGTGGGGCCGGGGATGTTGAGCAGCTTGCCGCTGTGGGCGTTGGTGATGGTGTAGACACCGTCGCCCTGCGGGGCGAAGGTCCACAACTGGTCGGAGTTCCCGTTGTCCTGCCACTGCAGGATGTGCGCGCCGTCGGCAGTGGAGTCCCCGTCGACGTCCATGCGGCCGCCGCTCGCAGCGTTGACCAGTTTGTACGGCGCTCCGAGCACGGGGACGGGTACGAGCCGCCAGTGCTGGCTGGCCGAGCCGGCTGCCGTGGCCTGGACGACGGCCGCGCCGGCCGCGGTCGAGCCCTTGACGATGTCGAGCTGCAGACCGCTGGAGCGCGTTCGGATCGTGTAGGAGCCGTCGCCGGTCGGGGTCAGCTGGAACTGGGAGTTTGCCTTGTGGTCGTCCTGGCGCTGTACCAGTTGGGCTCCGCTGACGGCGCTGGAGCCACGGAGGCTGGCAAGGAGACCGCTCTTGACGTTGTCGATCTTGTAGGAGCCGTCGCCGGTGGGGACGAGCTGCCACTGCTGATCGGCGGCGCCGTTGGCCGGCTCCTGGACCAGACCGGCGTTGGCGGAGGTGGACGCCCCCTGGACATCCAGGTACTGGCCGGTTGCCGCGTTGACCAGGTTGTAGTGCATCGCCGTGTAGTGCGATCCGGCGGCCGGGGTCACCTTGAGCAGGCGGCTACCGTGGGGGTCGAGGGTAGCGCTGAAGACCCCGGCTGCGGAACCGAGGTCCTGGTGACTCCACAGGTCGCGTACCGAGGCCGAGCCGCTGAAGCCGAGGTCGGACCAGTGGGCCGTGACGGTCGCGGCCGAGGAGCCCAGGTTGAACAGAGCGACGGTGTAGCTGCCGTCCGGGTTCGGCGCGTACCAGGCCTGCTGCTGGGTCAGCCGGTCCACCGGCCGTGCCGGGTGGCCGGCCTGGTCAACCGCGATCACCGCGTCGTTGCCGAGCAGCTTCAGGTCAGCGCTGTCCAGCCGAGTGAGGTCGGTGCCGAGCAGCAGCGGCGACCCGGTGATCGCCCAGAGGGTCATCTGGGTCTGCCGTTCGTCGAGGTTGAGGCCGTTGTCGGCACCGTTGCCCACCTCGATCGAGTCCAGGTCGTTCCAGCCGCCCGGCCCGGCGAACTGCGTCCACTGCGGCACGTCGGCGAACCGCTGGGCGACGTTGTTCCAGTTGGTCAGCGGATAGGAGGAGGAGCTGCAGTAGCACTCGATGTCGCCGTCGATGCGCCAGCCGTTGGTGTACTGACGCCAGGTCGGGGCGTTGTTGACGTCGAGGTTGTTGGAGAGCTCCAGGTGGATCGCCCGACCGGACTGCCGCAGGGCCTCGGACCAGTGCTGGATGTCGGGGATGTCCCAGTCGCCGACCCCGTCGATCTTCAGGTAGTCCACGCCGTACGAGGCAAGCTGGTCGGCCCAGGAGTTGAGGAACGCCTGAGCGGCGGCGGGGTTCTTGGCGTAGTCGATGTAGTACATCGACCCGCTGCCGAAGTTGTAGTTGGTCTCGTAGTGGGTGGTGTCGGAGACGATGTCGCGGGCGTGGAAGGAGGTGCCCTCGATCGGCGTGTTCTGCTGGTACGCGGCTACCGGGATGCCTGGTGTCAGGTACATCCCAAACTTTTCGCCGAGCTTGTGCACGTAGCTGCCGACCGCTGCCATACCGTGAGGGAACCGCGCCGGGTCGGTGGCCCAGCGGCCGTAGGTATCCACGGTGGCGGCAGGGTTGAGATACCAGAAGTCATCGATGTTGACGTAGGTGTAGCCGTGACCGGTCAGCCCGCTCTTGGCGAGCGCGGCGGCCTGGGCCTTGATGTTGGCCTCGGTCGGATTCTGCCGGAGAAAGCTCCAACTGCTCCATCCCATGGGCGGGTTGGCGGCTATGTCGGGAGCCGGACCTTGGGCCGGTGTGGGCTCGAGCGCGGTCGCCGGGGTGGCGGCGAAGACGGTTGCCGGGGCGGCTGCGAGGAGTGCGAGGGCGACGAGCGGGCGGCCGAGTCGCCCGATGGTCGCACAGATTCTGGCCAAGGGATGCCTCCCAGGGGCGGGACTCACATGGCGGGTCAATGGGTGCAGCTCTCACAGAATCGAACGATTTCGAATGAGGCTGGCGACATGACAGCACCAGGTCACCCGGGGGTCAACGGATCACTCAGGGAATTCCAACATTTCATAACAAGGTGTGGGAGCCGGTCGCGATCGCGACCGGCCACCGATCGGAGATGTGGCTCCGGCCCCTGCTGGTGCCCGGCGTCACGCCCGGGGGCGCGCACTTCTGCGCTACGGGGAACACCGCCGACGTCGGTCCGGCGATGGTTGGCGCCGCGGCGAAGGCGAGGCTGTTGACAAAGAATCTGCCGGTGAGGAGCCTTGTCGACGCAGACTCCGCTGTGTGCGGGCATGTCCCCGGGTGGGTGAACCCACAACCAGGCGCGACGTGTCGGATGCCGCCAGTCCTCCTGTCGCCGGCCAAGCCGTCTCGGGCGTCGGACTGACGGCCGACCCCCGCCACGGGCGCATCCTGAAGCAAGGCCGCCCTGTTGCGTCATGTTCAGATGTGATGAGTTGCGATTATTTCCTGGAGTACGACCTCCTACGTTGCCGCACCCCTGGCCTCAACGGCAGCAGCACTCGCAATCACTGCGGGGCTGCTCGGCGCCACAGGTTCCGCCGACGCGGTCATTCCGCCCCGAACGCGGTCGCCGCAAGCGGCATACAGACGACCGTGGATGGCGGCGCAGCGACCTGCGCCCGCGGGAGTCCCGC
>NZ_JBFAET010000410.1:0-3094 GCF_040642095.1 Streptomyces sp. NPDC020362 | reverse complement strand
GGACCTGGACGCGTTCGTCCTGTTCTCCTCCGCCGCCTCGACGCTGGGCTCCGCCGGCCAGGGCAACTACGCGGCCGCGAACGCCTTCCTCGACGGTCTGGCCGAGAACCGGCGGGCCCGCGGTCTCGCGGGTGTGTCGGTGGCCTGGGGTCTGTGGGGCGGAGGCGGCCTGGCCGAGTCCAAGGAGGCGATCCGCTCGCGGATGCGGCGGCTCCCCATGCCGGCGTTGGATCCGCAACTGGCCGTTCGAGCCTTGGGTGAAGTGCTCGAACAGTCGGATGCGGTTGTCACGGTCATGGATATAGATTGGGCGCGGTTGGCGGCGGCCACCGGCGCGGTGGACCTGCAACGACGCCCGTTGGTACGGGACTTGCCAGAGGTTCGCGGGCTGGCCGCCGCGGGGGCTGGATCTGTTGATGTGGTGCACGGTGAAGGGGAGTTGGGTCGGCGCCTGACCGGTATGGACCGGGCGGAGCAGGACCGGGTGCTGACCGATGTGGTGCGGACCGAGGCGGCAGTGGTGCTGGGGCATGCCTCGGCGGCCGCGGTCCAGGCCAGGCACGCGTTCAAGGAGCTGGGCTTCGACTCGCTGACGGCGGTCGAGCTGCGGAACCGTCTGAACGCGGCGACCGGGTTGCGGCTGCCTGCGACGCTGATTTTCGACTATCCGACTCCGGTGGCACTCGCCACCTGGCTGCGGACGGAACTCGTCCAGGACGAAGCGGTTTCGGCTCCGGTTCTCACCGAACTCGACCGGCTGGAGGCTGCCCTCCGGGCCGAGTCGCTGGACGAACCGGCCCGGGAAGAGGCCGCCGACCGGCTGCGCCGGCTTCTGGACGCCCTGGGCGTCCAGGACGCCGACATGAGCAAGAAGCGGCGTGAAGCACAGCTCGACGCCGCGACCGACGACGAGCTGTTCGCCCTCGTCGACGAACTCGACTGACCCCTGCCCGGGCCCGATGGGCTTCGCCCGAACAGGGTTGTCCCGCCCGCTCCGTGCGGTCGGCCTTCCCTCCGACACCGCCGAACTCATTCCTGGGAGCTGACCATGTCTGACGAGGACAAGCTTCGTAGTTACCTCAAGCGGGCCATCGCCGACGCCCAGGACGCCCGTGCACGGCTGCGCAAGGTGCAGGAGCTGGCGGCGGAGCCGGTGGCGATCGTCGGCATGGCGTGCCGCTTCCCCGGTGGCGCGGCCACGCCGGAGGGGTTCTGGGAGCTGCTGGCCTCGGGCGGCGACGCGGTGGGCGGATTCCCGACCGACCGCGGGTGGGACCTGGACATCTACGACCCGGACCGGGAGAGCGAGGGCACCTCGTACACCCGGTCCGGGGCGTTCCTCCAGGGAGCGGCGGGGTTCGACGCCGGGTTCTTCGGGATCAGTCCGCGTGAGGCGCTGGCGATGGATCCGCAGCAGCGCCTGCTGCTGGAGACGTCGTGGGAGGCGCTGGAGCGGGCCGGGATCGACCCGAGCGCGCTCCGCGGCAGCGCGACCGGCGTGTTCGCGGGCGGCTTCGCATCGGGGTACGGCCTCAGTGTCGCGTCGTCGGGCGAAGGAGTGTCCGGCGGCGAGGGCCACTTGATGACCGGCAACGCGACCAGCGTGCTGTCGGGCCGGGTGTCGTACGTGATGGGCCTGGAGGGTCCCGCCGTGACGGTGGACACGGCGTGTTCCTCGTCCCTGGTGTCGTTGCACCTGGCCTGCCAGGCGGTGCGGTCCGGTGAGTGCTCGCTGGCACTGGCCGGAGGCGTGACGGTCATGGTGACACCGGGCATGTTCGTGGAGTTCTCCCGGCAGCGCGGGCTGTCGGCGGACGGACGGTGCCGCGCCTTCTCCGAGGACGCCGACGGCACGGGCTGGGCCGAGGGCGCCGGCATGCTCGTCCTGGAGCGGCTCTCCGAGGCGCGGCGGCTCGGCCACAAGGTGCTGGCGGTGGTACGCGGCAGTGCGATCAACCAGGACGGTGCCTCGAACGGCCTGTCGGCGCCGAACGGCCCGTCCCAGCAGCGGGTGATCCGAGCCGCCCTGGCCAACGCCCGCCTGACGGCCGCCGATGTGGACGCGGTCGAGGCGCACGGCACGGGCACCACGCTCGGTGACCCGATCGAGGCGCAGGCACTGCTTGCGACCTACGGCCAGGAGCGGGCCGGGCAGGCGCCGTTGTGGCTGGGCGCGGTGAAGTCGAACATCGGACACACGCAGGCGGCCGCGGGAGTTGCCGGTGTGATCAAGATGGTGCTCGCCCTGCAGCACGAGCAGTTGCCGCAGACCCTGCACGCCGGAGAACCGACCTCTCATGTCGACTGGGCGGCGGGCGAAGTGCAGCTGCTGAACCGGCCGGTGCCGTGGCCTGCCGGGGAACGGGCGCGCCGCGCGGGTGTGTCCGCGTTCGGGATCAGCGGCACCAACGTCCACGTCATCCTGGAGGAGACCCCTGCCGAGGACCCCGAGTCCGGGGACGAAACGCAGGGGAGCACGGCACCGGAGGACGGTGCGGCCGAGGCGCTGGACGGGGGCGGCGCCGGGGCGGCGCCGGTGGTGTCGGACGCCCGTGCATGGCTGGTGTCGGGGCGCTCGGCCGAGGGCCTGACGGCACAGGCGGGACGCCTGCGCGAATGGGTCACCGCACGGCCGGAGTCGGAACCGGCCGACGTGGCCTGGTCCCTGGCGACCACACGGTCGGCCTTCGAGCACCGGGCCGTCGTACTGGGCGGTGAGCGCGCGGAACTGGTCGCCGGTCTGGAGAGTCTGGCGGCCGGGGCATCGGCGGCCTCGGTGGTGTCCGGGGTGACGCGTGCCGATGTGCGCGTGGGACTGGTCTTCGCGGGTCAGGGTTCGCAGTGGGTGGGGATGGGCCGGGGGCTGTACGAGGGCAGCCCGGTCTTCGCCGAGGCGTTCGACCAGGCGTGCGGCTTCCTGGAGCCGGAGCTGGGAATCTCCGTCCGGGACGTCGTCCTGGGCGCCGACGACGTGGACGAGACCTCGGCCGATCAGACGCTGTATGCGCAGGCGGGTCTGTTCGCCTTCGAGGTCGGTCTCGCGGCCGTGCTGAGGGCCGCGGGTGTGGTCGCGGATGCGGTGGTCGGTCACTCG
>NZ_JBFAET010000409.1:0-3099 GCF_040642095.1 Streptomyces sp. NPDC020362 | reverse complement strand
GCAGCGACCGCACCCCCGGGGGAGCCCCGTGCCGTCCCCGGTGGAAGATCGTCACCTCCCAGCCGCGGCCGACCGCGGCCTGCACGACGGCCCGTCCCACGAATTCCGTACCGCCCAGCACAAGAAGTCTCATACCGAAGAGCGTGCCCGGCCGGGGCCGTGGCGGGGAAGGGCGCTCTGCCGCGGGCAGCGCGCCCGGTCAGCGCCCGGTCGGCGGGGTGTACTTGTAGCCGACCCGGCGCACCGTCTGGATCGTCTGGCGGTGCTGGGCACCCAGCTTGCGGCGCAGCCGGGCGATGTGGACGTCGACGGTGCGGCCGTCGCCGACATGGCCGTACCCCCACACCGTGGTGACCAGCTGGTCGCGGGTGTGCACCCGGTGCGGGTGCGCCACCAGGTGCGCGAGCAGCTCGAACTCCAGGTAGGTGAGGTCGAGTTCACGGCCCTCGATGCTTGCGGTGCGCTGCCCGGCGTCGATCCGCACCAGCGTGTCGCCCCCCGTGTCGCCGGCCGCCCCCGGCTGGTCCGGCACCGCGACCGGCAGGAACGGGAGCCGCTGGTCCGCCGGGACCAGCACCAGGTACCCGACCATGGGCGGCTGTCCGGGCAGGACGGGCAGGGTGTGCTGCGGCGCGGGCAGCCAGGTGGCGCCCGGCGGCAGGAAGTCCGCGACATCCTTCCCCGACCTCTCGACTGCGTTCGAGGAGGGGAGAGCCCAGTCCTCGTCGCGGTCGACGGCCCGCAGCCGGTGCCGGGCGCCGTTCGGGGAGGGGGTGGTGAGGGCGGCGGTGGAGAGGGAACGAGTGGTCGCCATGAGAGGTCAGCTCTTTCGCGCGAGGAGTTCGTCGGGCAGGACGACGGCCGCGATTCGTGGTCGGGCGCGCCGAAGGACGTACGTCGTTTCGCGCTGGCCGAAGGCCGGGGTGTACGGCTTTAGAGGGCCCGCGCGTTCACTGCGCGGCAACACACCCGGTCGAAGTCGTGGTGCTGACGGGAGGGCCAGAACGGCTCGAGGTCATGGCGACCCGTCGCGGTGTGGTTCTGGAAGCTGGCCATGGGCCCATTGAAGCAGACAAGGGTTCGGGGCAGCAGCCTCCTCTCACTGCTTGGACGCTTCCTTGACGTGAAGTCGACGTTGCCCGCGGCCCGACGCGGCGCATCCGCCCCTGATCAGCGGCCTTCCGCCCGTCGGCGTCCCCGACACACCGTCTCGGTATCCGGACGAGCGTCGCTCAGTCGAGCACCGTCGCGGAGCCCAGCAACTTCCGTACGGCGGACCGCAGGAGGTAGTCCGGGTGCGGGTCGCCCACCACGAAGGGGTCGTGGGCGGCACGCCGGGCCGACTCGGCGACCTCGCGCAGCGGAGCCACGGCGAACCGGGGCAGGAGACCGATCGAGGTCAGCGCCGGCAGGGCGGGCGGCTCGAAGGGGGGCCAGAAGCCGCCTGCGACCAGCCACCGGGCGAGCGGCTCCACCGTGTCCTCGGTGCGGCCCGTGATGCGCCACACGGCCAGTGCCGCCGTGCCCCGGGTGCTCGCCGTGCGGTCGCGTGCCAGCCGGGGCTCGATCAGCGCCAGCAACGGCGCTGCGGCGGGCCCCAGTTCACCGGCCCACGTCACCCAGCCCGAAGCCGGGTCGGTGAGTTCCGCACCGAGGAGGGCGAGCGCGGGGCCCGGGTCGCCGCTCACCCGGTGGTACGCCAGCGCGGCGGCCAACGACACCGGGTCGGAGCCCCTGGTCGCCGCCGCCCGCAGCGCCTGTGCGCCGACGGGACCGGCGGCCGGGCCGAGTGCGCCGAGCACGGCGAACGCGCCGCTGCCGTGGCTGTCGGCGTGCTCCGGCAGCAGCGCGGCGAGTTCGGGCACGGCCTCAGCGGCCACTTCGGGACAGTGCTCCAGCACCCTGACCAGCTGCGGCGAGGCCGCGTCGAGCCGGCCGGCCACGGCCCGCGCCACGGGCAGCGCCCCGGCCCCGAACTCCTCGACCGCCGCGGTGACGGCATGGGCGGTGCCGTCCAGGCCCGGCGCCTCGTCGACCAGCCGTACGATCTCCGGCACCGCCTCGGCCGCACCGGCGCGGGCCAGCACCGTCAGCGCCGCCGCCCGCACGTCCCGGTCGTCCGAGTCCAGGTACGGCAGCACCCGTTCCCGCACCCGCGCGCGGGCCTGAGCCGGCAGGGCGCAGGTCATCCGGCCCAGCCGGTTGAACCGCCCTACCTCGCCGTCGAGTTCGGCCAGGACCCACGGCAGCACGTCCGCCTCGCGGTCCCGCCACCTCTCGGTGATCTCGTGGGCGAGCGGCACGCCCTGGGCGAGGGCCCGCAGCGCCGCGTCCGGGTCGTCCTGGAGGAGCCGGTCGGTGAACGGGCGGTACGGGTGCGGCCAGTAGGCGGTCTCGCGGTCGTGCGGGTCGGCCGCGTACGCCTGCGCGCAGACGTCGACCAGCTCGCCCGGCAGCGGCAGACCGGCGGTGCGCAGCAGGTCCTCGGCGGCGGCGAGCCGTACCCGGGGACCGGGGTCGGTCAGCAGGCCGTGCCGCCAACCGCTGTCGCCCGCCTCCAGCAGGGCGAGCGCGGTCACCACGTGCCCGCGCACCGTCGTGTCGGGCTCCGCGTCGAGCCGGGCGCGCAGCAGCGGGAGCAGCGGCAGCGCGTACGGATGGCCGAGGCCCGCGATCAGCAGCACCATGGCGTCCCGGATCTCCGCGTCGGAGTCGTGCGCGAGGTGCAGCAGGGCCGGCAGCGCCTCGGCCACGGCGCGCTGCGCGGCCGCGCGTTCGGCGGGCTTGCCGGCTCCTCCCGCGATGCCACCGATCAGCCAGAGCAGTTCCAGCCGGTGGCCGGGCCCGTGGAGGGCGAGCCGGGCGAGGTGCGGTACGGCCGGGGCGGAGGCGTCGTAGATGTCTCCCTGGTGCCACAGTGCGGACCCCAGATCGTCCCTCGCCCGCTCGCGTACGTCCGCGTCCTCGGACTCCATCGCCCGCAGCAGCCCGGGGATGTCGTCGGCCGGTCCGTAGGCGTGCGAGAGCATCCCCCAGTCGGTCATGGGCCGCACGATACGCAGCAGGGGCGCCCCCCCCGCCCCGCGGGGCCCCGTCGCG
>NZ_JBFAET010000408.1:0-3114 GCF_040642095.1 Streptomyces sp. NPDC020362 | reverse complement strand
TGCCCGTCGGAACCGGCCATGCGGCCGTCCGCTACGGCATCGGCCCGGATTGCCTACAGGGCCCCGGGGTGCCTACAGGGCCCCGGGGTGCCTACAGGGCCCCGGGGTGCCCTACGGGGCTTCGTGCGGGGCGTCCGCGAGCGACTCGGCTGCCTGGACCTGCTGGTCGTCCCGGATCGGCAAGGTGACCGTGCTGTCCACCGGCCCCTGCACGTTCGCCGTGAAGCCGGCGCGCTCAAGCGCTTCGGTGCCCTGCGTGGTCACCATGGCGAGCGCGAGCCGCTCGGAAACGACCTGCACGACAACGGCCTCGGCCTCGTCCACCGCCGCGGTCAGCTCGTCCAGCCCCGTGCCGTCCCGTAGCTCGATGCGGGCCCGGAGGACAGGACGGTTTTCCACTGCGGCGAGAGCGAACACCGGGTGGGGCGCCGTACGCATCCCCGCCTCCCGCGCGAACGCACGCTCCTGGGCGTCCTCGCCCACGAAGACACAGTCGTCGGCTGTCGCCCCCTCGGTGCTCGCGACCGCCTCATCGAAGATCCTGCGACTGTCCTTCACGCCCCAGTGCACGAGAGCCTCGTCCGTGAAACGGCCGGGGAACGCCTCGTGCAGCGCGGCCGCTGCCCGCGTGGTGGCGCTGTCGCCCGGCCCGGGGTTGGAGATGATGCCCGTGCGTACCCTGCGGAGGGCGTCGAGCACGGCCATGACCCGCGGTCGGGGCTGGAGTGTCAGGGAGCCGTCGGGGTTCACCCGGGCGTCCGCCAGAGTCGCCCCGATGTCGAAGAAAATCACAGACATGTGATGTGCCTCCCCGCAGTGAACCCTGTCGAGTCGCAACCTTCCGGGTGAAAACCCTCCCCGCGATGCGAGCCGCGGCCTGACGCATCGGTATGTCCACCCCGGAGAGACGACGCCCCGCCCACCGTCGAGCACGCTCATGCCGCGCCGACGTGGAGAAGGGCATGGCCGACGGGTAGGCGGAGATCCAGTACCCTCCGGACCTGGTCGACGGCTTGCCTCGCCGGAGCCGGCCCCACGCCGGGTGGACCAGCCGAGAACGCCTTGGTGTCGGCGTCACTGGAACTGGTCGTCATCCGGGAGCGACTGCTGCCGCTGACTCGGGTGGATAGAGGTCGAGCACGATGTCGAGTCCCAGCGCGCAGACCTCCGCCAGCAGGCGGGCCGGCAGGACGCAGCCTCCTTGACCGTTCTCGCTGCCGAAGCCGAGAAGCAGCTCCAGGTCGCAGTCGCGGGACAGGAGCGCAATTTCCCCACGACGCCCGCCGACGAGTCCTACCAGCGCCCGGGCATGGTCCGCGAGATCGCTGTCGTTGCGCAGTCCACTTCGCCTGATCCAGACGCTGGTCTCCCGCCGAGCACTGCCCGGGCTGCGGGGACTCATCAGACCTCTCCGCTCGAACTGCTCGTCAGCAGCGATCCCCAGGCGCTCCGAGATCTCGCTCGCGCCGACCGTTCGGCTCGTGATCCGGATCGACCCGGCCGACCACTTCGTGACCGGCACGGCCGACTGCATCGTCAGGTCCTCTGGCACGGCCTCACGATCGCAGCCCAACCCACGGAAGGCCAACGGATTCCCCGGGCCCACGCGGTCGCGCGAGGCTGGTGAGGGCCACGGGCTCGACAGGTCGTGGACACGGCCGGCCCCAGCCGGTGACGCGGTGGGGGCC
Organism: Streptomyces sp. NPDC020362; assembly: GCF_040642095.1. Taxonomy (NCBI): domain Bacteria; kingdom Bacillati; phylum Actinomycetota; class Actinomycetes; order Kitasatosporales; family Streptomycetaceae; genus Streptomyces; species Streptomyces sp. NPDC020362. The sequence continues at coordinate 1,426 of NZ_JBFAET010000408.1, read as the reverse complement.
GGTCCAGCTGCCTGCCCGGGAGCAGCGCGGTGGGCGCGGACGACACATGCCGGGGCCACCCTGTGGAGAGCGGGTCCATCCGCGTCCGATCCCGCATCCGGTCGGCCTATGCCGAATCATCACCATATGTGCCGTCCGAGCGGGGAGCGCATCGCCTGCCCCTTTCCTGATCAGCCCCTGACTGCCCGGATGGGATAAGGCGCTGGGGTGACGTCGATTTCGTTCATGTACCCGGCGTACAGCCGGTAGCGGCGCCGCGCCTCGCCATGACGGCCGGCCGCCGCCAGCAGGCAGACCAGGGCGAGGTGGGTGTCCTCGTCGTACGGATCGCGTTCCAGCAGCCGGAGCCTGTAGTGGATCTCCGCGTACGTGTTGCGGTTCTCGGCAGCCGCCGCAGCGAGCCTGGCGAGCAGTTCCGCGTGAGCCGCCTGCGCTTCCTCCCGCAGAGCCGTGGCCCACTCAGCATAGGGGTCGTCCGCGAGGACATCGCCGCGGTACAGGCCCTCGGCGACGGTCAGCGCTGCGAAGGCGTGCTCGGCCGACCGCTCGGCGACACCCAGTGCGTGGCGTGCGGTGGCCAGGAACTCCTGCACGTCCACGTGCAGCCGGGCGAGGCCCACCACCTCCTTGTCCGCGACGATGAAGTGGTCCTGTGCCATGCGGCGCTGTGGATCCAGGACCAGGCGGAGGATGGACAGTGCCACCGACAGCCGGTTTCCGCACCGGGCTGGATCGTGTTCGGGCCACAAGGCCTCCATGAGCAGTTCACGCGGTGTGGGCAGGCCTCGTCTGGCCACCAGGAGCTTGAGCAGATCCCGTGCTTTCTTCGACTGCCACTCCTCGGACCGGACCGGGCGGCCGTCCCGGAAGACCTGGAAGCCGCCCAGTACCCGCACGCTCGCCGATGGACGCAGGCTTGCCGCCGCCCGGTTGAGCAGCCCCGCCGCGTCACCGGCCCCGGCGCCCACCCCGAACTGGCCCAGCCAGGCGGTGGCCTCACGCACCCGCGTCGCGCCGGTACCCTCGAGTCGTGCCCGCGCGACGGCGACCCTGGCCACGGCCATCGGACGCTGCGCAGCGGACCACATCGCCTCGGCGTCCCGCAACAGCCCTTGCCGTGTGCCAGCGTCGGCGGCGCACATTGCCTCCAGCTCCAGCAGTTCGGCGAACACGGCCCGGCACCCCTGCGCGCCCGGCTCGTCCGCCGCCTGCCGGGCCGCCTCGGCGGCCGCCTCACGGCGCCCGCCCGTCAGCGCGATCCAGCCGCCCGCCAGCAGGGCGCGGATCCGCGGCGGACCGGCGCACCGCTGCGCAGCCCGGGACGCCAGAACCGCCGCCGAGTGGGGCTCGCTGACCCCCCGGGCCACAGCGAGCCCGGTCAGTGCCGAGGACAGCGTCTGACGGTCGCCCGACTGCTCGGTGAGGA
>NZ_JBFAET010000407.1:0-3120 GCF_040642095.1 Streptomyces sp. NPDC020362 | reverse complement strand
CTAGCTCCCACAAAACCCCGGGCCCGGCGGGCCGTGGGGCGCCCCCGACGCCCGGCTCCGGCCGACGACGCTCTCAGAGGTGCTCACCCCCTACGCGGCTCATGGTCCCTCAGGGGCGAGGTCATCGGCCAGCTTGATACCCAGCTCTCCGGTGATGAAGTCGATGACCTCACCGGCCGATGCCTCGGTCAGCGCGGCGGCTCCACCCGAGTCGGGCCCGGCGGACCAGCTTTTGAGCAGATCACGCAGCCGCCCTTCGACCGCGCCGCGCGCGGCCTCGTCGAGTGCCACGGCATCGAGTGCGGTTTCCAGCCGGTCGATCTCGGTGAGTGCCGCTTCCGCTCCCTGCCCGCCCCCGCCGAACATCTCGGCCTCCAGGAACGCGACGAGCGCGTCCAGGCTGGGGTGGTCGAAGACCAGGGTGCTCGGCAGTCTCAGGCCGGTGGCGGCCTCGAGACGGTTGCGCAGCTCGACAGCCGTCAGGGAATCGAAGCCGAGGCTCTGCAGCGGCCGGTCGGCCTCCAGCCGCCACTGAGCGCCATGCCGGAGAGTCAGGCCTGCCTGCCGGTGTACCAGTTCGTACAGGCGATCGTGCCGCTCGACCGGCGAGAGCCGGACCAGGTCAAGGGCGGAGGCCTCCCCGGCAGCCGGTTCCGCCGGGGCCGTGACCAACTCGGCGAGTTGCCGGATCGGACGGAAGGCCGCGGTCCGCCCCGCGAAGGCGTCCCAGTCCACGTCGGCGACGACCACGGCCGGAACCTCTTCCGCGACCGTCTGCCAGAGGGCCGCGACGGCCCGGTCAGGTGCCATGGGCCGCAGCCCGCTCTCGTGCAGCCGGTCGACGGCGAGGCCCTGGGCCATGCCGTCGTCGGCCCACGGACCCCACGCCAACGAGGTCGCCGGGAGCCCCAGGGCGTGGCGGTGCACGGCAAGAGCGTCCAACTGGGCGTTCGCGGCGGCGTAACTGCCCTGTCCGGCGTTGCCGAGGACACCGGACAAGGACGAGAACAGGATGAAGGCGCGCAGGTCCTCATCGACGGTCAGCTCGTGCAGGTGCTGTGCCGCCACGGACTTCGCCGCCAGCACCTCGCCGGTGCGCTCCGGCGTCCGGGTGTCCAGCAGGCCGTCGTCGAGGATGCCGGACGCGTGGACCACAGCGCTCAGCGGATGCTCGTCCGGCACCTCGGCCAGCGCACGGGCGAGGTCCGGACGGTCCGAGACGTCGCACGCCCTGATCGTGACCACGGCGCCCAGTTCTTCCAGTTCCTTGCGCAGCAGCGGCGCGCCGGGCGCGTCGGGGCCCCGTCGGCTCAGCAGCAGCAGATGCGGTGTCCCCCGTGCGGCGAGCGAGACGGCGATCCGGGCGCCGAGGGCTCCCGTCCCACCGGTGACCAGGACCGTTCCGGGCAGTTCCGGCGCACTGCCCGGCCGCGCGGGAGTGGAGACGACGCGCCGGGCCAGGACCGTCTCCCCCCGGACCGCCACCTGGTCCTCGCCTGCGGTGAGCGCTGTCGCGATCAGCTGCGCCAGGTTGTCCGGCGCGATGGGAGGCAGATCGATCAAGCCACCCCACCGGTCGGGATGTTCCAGGGCCGCTACTCGGCCAAGTCCCCACACACCGGCCGAGGCCACGTCCAAAGACTCGTCCCCGACGGCGACAGCACCACGGGTCACGCACCACAGTGGAGCCAGGACGCCCGCGTCTCCCAGCGCCTGCAACAGGGTGAGGGTCGCCTGCACGCCCCCTGCCACATCGGTGTGCGAGTCCGCGGGATGGAGGGCCAGGGTCGAGACGACGCCCGCCGGCTCCGGCGCTCCGGCCAGCAGCCGGGCGAGGCCGGCGCGGTCGGGCGGTTGCGTGACCCGTACGTGCTGCACCTCGGCCCCCAGCCCGGTGAGGAGGGCCCCGATCCGCTCGTCGTCACCGACCACGAGCCAGGTGCCCGTCAGCGTCCCGTCGCTGGCGTGCGGCACGGGGCGCCAGGCGATCGAGTACCGCCACCCGTCCGTGTCGCCCTGCCGCGCGGCGCGCTCACGCCAGCGGGTCAGCGCGGGCAGGACGACGGAGAGATCGGAGTCCGGCGCGACACCGAGTTCTTCGGCCACGGTGGACGGGTCGGCGTCGGAGACCAGGGACCAGAAACGACGGTCCTCCACCGCGCCCGGACGGTGTTCCGCGTCCAGCCAGTGCCGTTCCCGCCGGAAGGGATAGGTCGGCAGGTCGAGATGCGGCCCGCGGCCGGGCAGCAGCGCCGCCCAGTCCACGTCGGCGCCATGGCAGTGGAGCCGGGCCACGGCGGTCAGGACCGACCGCGTCTCGGGCAGGCCGCGACGCAGGCTCGCGAGACACAGCGCGGCTCGGTCGTCCAGGCAGTCCGCCGCCATGCCGGTGAGCGAGCCGTCGGGGCCCAGTTCGACGAACGCGGTGACCCCGTCCGCCCGCAGCGCTTCGACTCCGTCTCGGAAGCGGACGGTGCGGCGCACGTGCTCCACCCAGTAGCGAGGGTCGCCGAGTTCGCCCGCGCCGGCCGGTTTGCCGGTCACGTCGGAGATGATCGGAATGGACGGTTCGCCGTAGGAGACGGACGAGGTGACCTCGAGGAAGTCGTCGAGCATGGCGTCCATCCGCGGGGAGTGGAACGCGTGGCTGACGTTCAGCCGCTTGACGCGCCTGCCCTGGTCACGCCAGTGAGCGGTGATCCCGGCGACGGTCTCCTCGTCACCGGAGACCACGACCGCCCGCGGCCCGTTGACCGCTGCGACGCCGACCCGGTCCGCATGACCCTCCAGCAGTGGCAGGATCTCCTCCTCGGTGGCCTGCACCGCGGCCATCGCGCCCCCGGAGGGGAGAGCCTGCATGAGGCGGCCCCGGGCGACGACCACGGCACAGGCGTCGGGCAGGGACAGCACGCCCGAGACATGGGCGGCGACGAGTTCGCCGATGGAGTGTCCGAGCAGTCGCTGGGGCCGTACGCCCCACGAGTCGAGCAGCGAGAACAAGGCCACCTCGACGGCGAAGATCGCCGGCTGCGCGAACTCGGTGCGATCCAGCAGCGCCGCTTCGGGCGTGCCCGCCTCAGCGAAGACGACCGGACGCAGCGGCCGCGGCAGACGCCCGTC
>NZ_JBFAET010000406.1:0-3158 GCF_040642095.1 Streptomyces sp. NPDC020362 | reverse complement strand
CGAGCGCGAGCTGGAAAGAGACGCTGTGGCCGTAGCCGGCATCCGCCACGATCAGCGGAACCCTCAGCCCTTGCATCGGGCCTCTGGGCGGTCAGCTCGTTGAGGTCGAGGGAAGACAACGCGCGCAGCGCTTCGTCCGTGATGTTGGACCAGAGACACAAAGTGATGCGCGCGTCAGGATCGTCCGCAACGAGCAGAGTGGCCGAGTTGCTGGCATCGGGCTGCGTGGGAGCTCGGCGGAGTATGCGCCGCACCAGTTCGCGCGCCTGCTCGTAGGCGTCCTCGGCAACCTTGGCCCCCTCGACGTCGTGGACCAAGGCCGGCGTCGAGCTCCGCCGGATCAGCCGGCTCAACCCAGTGTGCCGCGTCGGCCTTGGCCGTGCTGCGCAGCCGGCTCTCCGCCTCCTGGTCTACGCCCCGGTCACGCAGGGCACGGCCAAGTGCCGGTGCAGCATCGGCATGCCCGCTCTTGGCAGCGCGCCGAAGCCACTTCTCGCGCTCTTCGGCATCGTGGGCGACCGTTGCAGTCACATACATGGCCTGCACGTGTCCCGCCTCGACGGCTCGCTGGTGCCAGTAGTCGGCTTGATCTGGCCGTTGTCCGGTCAGCAGCCGGGCGAGACGGTACATGGCTTCCGGCTCACCGGCTTCGGCGGCTTGCTGAAACCACCGCTCTGCTTGGCCGGTGTCGCGGCGTTCCCAGAAGTCAGCCGGATGCATCATCGCCCGTGTATCGCCGCATTCAGCAGCCTGCTCCAGACCGAAGCCGGGTCGTGCCGCGAACTGTGCTCGAACGCCATTGAACCCTCCCGAGGCCCCGATTCCACCCGTGGCCGACACCCTTCATACCGCAGCCCAACGAAGGGGATCCCGCGCGCAACAACGACCGAACAACTATGCGGCTCAGAAGAGCCGAAATGTCAGATGGACATCGGCCCGCCGGAATGATGCTTCGAGCTAGCCCCGCACGCGCGGGGACGACGACGCCTGGCGAACCGGCATCATGGGCGCCACCTTCCGTGCTGTGCTGCCGCCCGGGGGAAACCGGTGCCGCCCGCCTGGTCCCGCTGCGTTTCGTGGCCGGCCTACGCGTGCCCGGAGGCGCGTTTGTACTCGTTGTACTTGTCGCCCAGCAGGAGCTGGATGTCCTGGTTCAGGGCGGCCACCACCTCGCGCGGTGGCCTTTCTGGGCCCTGACCGGCGATCGTGGCGAACCATTCCGCCAGCACGTCTCCTACGCTGGGCGAGTGGCGTGCCAGGCAGGGCCATGAGGGAATGCAAATCGGATCGTCCGGGGCTGCCCCGAGTTCCTCGAACTTCGAAGTGGGGTAGGTCAGGTGGACGTTCCATCCCCCGGGCATTGGCTGGGCGCTGTAGATGCGGATGCCGTCCCGCTCTGCGAGCCGCTGTAAGGCCTGTGAAGACATGACGTCCATGGTGGCATCGGCACGCGGTCGGGCTGAAGGGTTTGAGCCGACCGCCGGCAGTTGCAATGCAGTGTGCAGAGCCCACCGAGCCGGGCTGGCAACGCAACGGGCCGACGGCGCTGGTCGGCACGGACCCCTATCTGACACATGGCCAACGCGACTCCTGACCGACGTTTGGAAGGCGCCGCCGCTGCGGGCACGCCTGCGAAACGTGGTCGGCCCGGACGCCGCCCGGACGTGGTGCTGGCCGACCGCGGACACGACCGCGACAAGTACCGCCGGCTGGTTTGGGACCTCGGCGCGAAACCGCTGATGCCCGGCGCGGCACCGAGCACGGTTCCGGACTCGGCACACAACGCTGGGGCGTGGAGCGCGCATTCGCCCACCTGCACTGGTTCCGCCGCCTGCGGATCCGCTGGGAGATCCGCGACGACACCCATGAAGCCTTCCTTGCCCTCGCGTGCGCGCTCGTCTGCTGGGGGCGCTTCACGTCATCGGGATAGGAATTTTTGGAACTTCAACAAAGTGACAGGCTGGTCACCCGGCTGACCCGAGCGAGGCCAAGAATCAGCCCCTGGCGATGGTCCGGCCCGGCATCTGCTCCGCGAGCGCGGCCCGCCGGGCCGGCGCACCGAAGGGGTCGGCGAAGTACTGCGTCTCGTGCACCACGTGCTGGTCAGCGAATTCCATGATGCTCACGGAGTACGAAGGCACACCGTCGTAGGTGATGAGACACTCGCTCACCCACAGATTCGCATGGCCGGTGATCCGCTGGACGGTGAAGTGCCGGTCGGCCGGGTGTCCGCCGCGCTGCGCCGAGATCGTCGCTCGGCCCCGGAACCGCTCACCTGACTGTGGGTAGTCCAGGATCGCGTCCGCGGCGTAGATGGCGTGCTCGGCTTCGGTGTTCCCGCGTTCCGAGGCCCGCCAATGCTCCTCGATCGCGGCCCTGGTTAGGGAGTCAGCATCCATGGCACCGCCCTTCCGTAGCGATGACAGCCTAGGCACTCCGGGCCACAGCCGGCCCGGGGCCAGGCGGACCTGGGCTGCCAAGTCCTCCCTTTGGGCGGATCGGAGGGCGGCAGGCGTGCACCGCGGCAACGGCGTCGAGTGACCGCCACCCGGCTCACCCCATCTTCGATCCATTCCGTTAGGAGTTCAAAGCCCTGGTCACCCTGCCCCGAGGGAATCGGGGGGCAGCGGGGGTACGGATCGTTCGTGCTCATGAAGGAAAACGGCCGCGGCGGTCTGCAGACCCCCGACACCTTCACCGCGCCGCGCGCACTGGTCCGCCGCCACGCTCACGATCCCCGCGGACTTCTTCCTGAACGGCTGGGTCCAGGTGCTCAACCCGTCGGAGGTGAGGAATAGAGCCGTGTGAGGACCCCCATCACCCGAAGTGGTTGGCTCACGGTCTCCACACGATCGTGCTCGCACGCCGGGGCCGCCGGACCGTCGCTGCGCCTCCTGGTCCAGGTCGACACCGACGGCTGGGACGTCGAGCCGAACCTTTGGGACGCAGGAGAGACCGTGTACTTGCTCGACCGTGCCCAGCACGTTCTGGCCTCCGGGTCGCTCAAGGACGCACACGAGGAGAGCGCACTGACACGAGCTGCGGGCTCCGGCGAGCTGCTGGCCGCTGTCGCCAGGTGCCCCTACGGGCGAACGAATCCGCCCCTACCGGCGTCGATCTACTGTGAAGACTTACATGCTTGAACGTCACGTTGTGTC
>NZ_JBFAET010000405.1:0-3159 GCF_040642095.1 Streptomyces sp. NPDC020362 | reverse complement strand
TCCTCAGCGGCATGGCGCAGGGCTGTGCGGACGACATCGTCACCATCCCCGTACTCCGAGCCGACCGTCCCGAGCAGCAGGCCGTCACCACCGCGCTCGCCGAACTGCACGTGCACGGTGTCTCCCCGGACTGGCAGGCCCTCTTCCCCGGTGCGCGGAAGGTCGACCTGCCCACGTACGCCTTCCAGCAGCAGCGCTACTGGCTGGAGGCTCCCGAGGCCGGGACGGCCGCCGTGGACGCGGTCGACGCCGAGTTCTGGGCGAGCGTCGAGCGCGAGGACGCCGAGTCCCTCGCCACCACGCTGGGGCTGAGCCCCGAAGAACTGGACGTCGTGGTCCCGAAGCTGTCCGCCTGGCGGCGCCAGCGGCGCGAGCAGTCCGTGGTGGACGGCTGGCGCTACCAGCTGGCCTGGCAGCCGCTGAACGGCCTGTCCGCCGGCGATCTCTCCGGCAGCACATGGCTGTTCGCCGCGCCCGAAGGCGACGAGCGGGCCGCGACGGTCCGCGCGGCCCTCGCCGGACGCGGCGCGCACCTGATCCCGCTGGCGGTGGGCGCCGACGCCGACCGCGCGTCCCTGGCCGACGAGCTGACCCGGACCGCAGCCGAAGCCGGTTCGCTCGACGGCGTCCTGTCGCTGCTCGCGACCGACGAGACCGCCTCGCCCGAGCACCCCGCGCTCTCCCAGGGCCTCACGCAGACCGTGGCCCTGGCCCAGGCGCTGGGCGACGCGGGCGTCGACGCGCCGCTGTGGTGCGCCACCCGCGGAGCGGCTGCCACCGGCCGCTCCGACGACGCACCGCTCAGCGCGGTGCAGAACCAGGTGTGGGGCCTCGGCCGCGCCCTGGCCCTGGAGCACGCCCGGCGCTGGGGCGGCCTGATCGACCTGCCCGCGGCCGTCGACGAGCGCGCCGCCGGCCGTATCGCCGCCGTCCTGAGCCAGGGATCCGGCGCTGCGGAGAACCAGGAGGCCCAGGAGGCCCGGGAGGACCAGGTCGCCGTCCGCGCCTCCGGCGTGTTCACCGCCCGACTCGTCCACGCCCGAAGCGGCGCCGGCCGGCCGTGGTCGCCCCGCGGCACGGTACTGATCACCGGTGGTACGGGTGCGCTGGGCGGGCACGTCGCCCGCTGGCTCGCCGGTGCCGGTGCCGAACACCTGGTGCTCACCAGCCGCCGCGGCGCCGACGCGCCCGGCGCGACCGTACTCAAGGCCGAACTGGAGGAGCTGGGAGCGCGCGTCACCCTCGCCGTGTGCGATGTCGCCGACCGCGACGCGGTGGCGGCGCTGCTCGCCGAGCACACCTTCACCTCCGTCTTCCATGCCGCGGGCGTGGAACAGTTCGCCCCCTTCGACGAGTTGACGCCGGCCGACTTCGCCCGCACGGTGGCGGCGAAGGCCCGTGGCGCCGCGCACCTGGACGAACTGCTCGGCGACCGCGAGCTGGACGCCTTCGTCCTCTTCTCCTCGATCGCCGGCGTGTGGGGCAGCGGACTGCAGACCGCCTACGCGGCCGGCAACGCCTTCCTGGACGGGCTCGCCGCCCGGCGGAGGGCCCGGGGCCTGACCGCCACCGCGATCGCCTGGGGCCCCTGGGCCGACGGCGGCATGGTCACCGACGCCGACGAGGAGCACCTGCGTCGCCGCGGCGTCGTCACCCTGCCCGCCGCACTCGCCGTGACCGCGGTCCAGCGCGCCCTGGACTGCGACGACACCGCGGTCGTCGTGGCCGACATCGACTGGGAACGGTTCATCGGGCCGTTCACCCTCGGCCGCCCGAGCGCCCTGCTGTCCGAGCTGCCCGAGGTGCGCCGCGCCGGCACTCCGGCTCCGGCCGACGCCGCCACCGGCGCCGCGCCCCTGACGGCCCGGCTCGCCGGACTGCCGGAGGCCGAGCGCGCTCAGACCCTGACCGACCTGGTCCGCGCGCACGTCGCGGCCGTCCTGGGCCACTCCTCGTCGGCGGAGGTCGATCCCGACCGGGCCTTCAAGGACCTCGGCTTCGACTCCCTGACCGCCGTCGAACTCCGCAACAAGGTCAACACGGCGACCGGCCTTGCGCTGCCGCCCACGCTGGTCTTCGACCACCCCAACGCCACGGCGCTCGCCCGCTTCCTGCAGAGCGAGCTGCTCGGATCGCAGGCCGCCGCGCCGCAGGAGCAGCACGCGGCCGCCGACGACGAGCCCATCGCCATCGTGGCGATGAGCTGCCACCTGCCCGGCGGCGTCGACTCACCCGAGGCACTGTGGGACCTGGTGACGTCCGGCGGCGACGCCATCTCCGAGTTCCCGTCGAACCGCGGCTGGGACGTCGAGGCCCTCTACGACCCCGACCCCGATCGCCCCGGCAGGACGTACGCGCGCGACGGCGGATTCCTCTACGGCGCCACCGACTTCGACGCCGGCTTCTTCGGGATCTCGCCGCGCGAGGCCCTGGCGATGGACCCGCAGCAGCGCCTCCTGCTGGAGACTTCGTGGGAGGCCTTCGAGCGGGCCGGGATCGCCCCCGCGCAGCTGCGCGGCAGCCGGACCGGCGTCTTCGTCGGCATGGCCTACCAGGGCTACGGAGCCGATGTGCGCCACACGCCGGAAGGCGTCGAAGGACACCGGCTCGTCGGCGGCGCCTCCAGCGTCGTCTCCGGCCGGGTGGCCTACACCTTCGGCCTCGAAGGCCCCGCCGTCACGATCGACACGGCCTGCTCGTCGTCCCTGGTCGCCCTGCACCTGGCCATGCAGTCGCTGCGGAGCGGCGAGTGCACGATGGCCCTGGCCGGCGGCGTCACCGTCATGGCCAGTCCGAGCGTTTTCGTGGAGTTCAGCCGCCAGCGCGGCCTGTCGCCCGACGGCCGCTGCAGGGCGTTCGGCGCGGACGCGGACGGCACCGGCTGGGCGGAGGGCGTGGGCGTGGTGCTCGTGGAGCGCCTCTCCGACGCCGTGCGCAACGGCCACGAGGTCCTCGCGGTGGTGCGGGGCAGCGCCGTGAACCAGGACGGCGCGTCCAACGGCCTGACCGCGCCGAACGGTCCGGCTCAGCAGCGGGTGATCCGCCGGGCGCTGGCCTCGGCCGGGCTCGCTCCGGGCGACGTGGACGCGGTGGAGGCGCACGGCACGGGTACGAGGCTGGGTGACCCGATCGAGGCGCAGGCGCTGCTAGCCACGTACG
>NZ_JBFAET010000404.1:0-3171 GCF_040642095.1 Streptomyces sp. NPDC020362 | reverse complement strand
GCGGCCCAGGCCGCCGACGTGATCTCCTCGGGCGTGTGCAACCCGCCGTGGGCCAGGCGCCGGTGGGCGGCCACTGCCCGTTCCGGTTCGCCCAGCAGCTGGTAGACCGCGACCAGCCGGCCGTCCGTGCCGGACCGGTCGTGCAACAGGTGTGCGACGGCCGTACACGGTGCTTCCTCGCGATCGGGTAACTGGTGACACGGTGCCGTCTGTGTGGTGGTCATCCCCGCCCCCTCCGCGCCGCTCGTCGCGCGGCGCTCCAACTTTCACCGCGACCCGGCACCACCGGATCGCCCCGCGACGAGTGTGCTCGGCGGCGCGCCCGCGGCGAATCCGGGCGCCCTCTGTTCCTGTATGGAGGTTCTCCGCCATCTCGGGGGGAGGTATGCGTGCTGTACAGCGCAAAACGGTCAAGCGACACTGGCCCGATGGTGGTTGAGGACGCACGGGGCATGCGTGTCCTGGCGGTCTGCGGTGGACTGGGGCTGCTCTACGCCGTTGCGCTCGGGGCCTGGCTCACGGCCGCGCGGACGCTTCCGTGGGCTCTGGGCGCGGTGCTGCCGTGTTATCTGGCGGGGCTGTCGTTGTACTGGAGGGCCCCGGGGCATCCGGTCGCGCGGCGGGTGCTGGCGGCCGGCTCGTGGGCTGCCCTGGGGCTGGTGGTGCGGTTCACCGTGGCGTTCCTCGGCTCCGTTGCCGGCTGGGTTCCGGGGCCGACCGCCAGTTGGCCGCTGTTGTTGCTGGCCCGGACGATCGACGTGGTGGCGGCCGTCATGATCGCCCGACTGCTCGCCCTGCTGCCGGACGGAGGCGAGCGCCACGCCCACGAACGCGTCGCGCTGCGGGTGCTGTGGCTGCTGGTCGCGGCTCCGCTCGTGCTGATGGCGGTGCCGATGCCCCTGTGGTTGCGGCTGCGTCTGCTGGTTCAGCCGGAGGCATGGATGCCCGCGGTGGGGGCGGGTCTGTTGCTGGCGCGGTCGGTGCTGGACGCACGGCGGTCCGGCGCCCGGAGTACGGGCCGGTGGTGGACGGTCGCGGCAGTGGCTTTCCCCCTGTTCGCCCTGCGCGGCTCCATGAGGCTGTTCCGGATGTGGCAGGGAGACAGCGGGCCGGCGTACTTCATCGGCTGCGCCCTGGGCGCGTTGCCCTACGTCCTGATCTCGGCAGGTCTGGTGTACGCGGCGTTCCGGCACCGGCTGCCAGGGCTGGACTTCACCGCCCGGCGCTCCACCGTCTACGGCCTGCTCTGGATCATCATCGGCGGCTGGTACCTGGGCATGGTCACCGCCCTCGGGCTCACTGCGAGCCAGTACCTGCCCATCAGCGCGGCGGTCCTGGTGGCCGTCAGCGTGACCATGCTGTGCCAGCCTCTGCGCCGGCAGGCCAACCGGCTGGCCGCGCGACGTGTGTTCGGAGTGCGCCCCTCCAACTTCGAACTGCTGGTGCAGTTCGGCACGACCCTTGAGCACGCCTACGACCTGACCCTGCTGGCGCCGCAGCTCGCGGTCAGCCTGCGGCAGTGGCTGGATCTGCGCTGGGTGCACGTCGAGTTGGGCACCGCCGGGCCGGGCCGGCTTCCCTCTGCCAGGGGGACGGCGGGCGTGGTGCCCGACGGGGCGGACGCGTCACGGACCAGGGTGGGGCTCTGCTACGGCGACGACGCCCTCGGCTTCATCGAGTACGGGCCCAAGGACGAGGGCCGGTTCACCCCCGAGGACCGTGACCTGGTCGAGACCCTGGCCCGGCAGGCTGCGCTCGCGGTGCACAACGCACGGCTCAACGCCGAACTGTCCATCCGCATCGAGGAAGTGCAGCGGCAGGCCAGTGAGCTCAACGCCTCCCGCACACGCATCGTGCAGGCCCAGGACACCGAGAGGCGCAGGATCGAGCGCCAGCTCCACGACGGGATCCAGCAGGAACTCGTCGCGCTCGTGGCGAAGCTGCGGCTCGCCCGCAACCAGCTCTGCCGCAACGGCGGCACGGTGTACGCCACCCTCACCGAGCTCCAGGACGACGCCTGCCGGGTCATCGACGGGCTCCGCGAGCTCGCCCACGGCATCCATCCACCCGTGCTCACCGACCAGGGTCTCGCGGCGGCCGTGATGTCCCGGGCCCGAAGGCTGCCGATCCCGGTGACTGTCGAGATCGAGCCGTCCGTGCGTCCGGCGCGCTTCACGCCCGACATCGAGGAGGCGGCGTTCTTCCTGGTGTCCGAGGCGTTCACCAACGTCCTCAAGCACGCACGGGCGGGCCGTGTGACGGTACGGATCGGGCGCGCCGGCGGTTCGCTGCTGCTGGACGTCAGCGACGACGGGGTCGGGCTGCGCTCGACGACCGGTCCCGGCTCGGGACTCACCGGGATGCGGGACCGGATCGAGGCCGTCGGCGGCGAACTGTCCATCATCAGCCGGCCCGGTGACGGGACCACTCTGCGTGCGCGCATCACCGAGACGCGACGGGAGACCACCGATGTCTGAACCCATGCCCGACAGGATGCGCGTCGTCATCGCCGAGGACCACTACCTGGTGCGCGAGGGCACCCGCCGCCTGTTGGAGGACACCGGCGAGGTGGTCGTGGTCGCAGCCGTCGGCACGGCGGACGAACTGCTGGACGCGGTGCACCGGTTGCGTCCCGACGCCGTGATCGCCGACATCCGGATGCCGCCCGACCACCACACCGAGGGCATCACCGCAGCACACGCGGTCCGCGCCGCCCACCCCGGTATCGGCGTGGTCGTACTGTCGCAGCACGCCAACGAGCATTACGCCTTCGCGCTGTTCCAGCACGGCACCGACGGGCTGGCCTACCTGCTCAAGGAACGCATCGGTGAGCTCGAGGAACTGCTGCGCGCCCTGCGGGAGGTCGCCGCGGGGCGTTCCGTGATCGACCCGCGCATCGTGGAGGTCCTGGTGGGCAGCCTCACCCGCACCACGGACGCGCCGCTGTCCCAGCTGACACGCCGGGAGCTCGATGTGCTGCGGCACATGGCCCAGGGAAAGAACAACCGGTCCATCGCGGAGTCCCTGTCGCTGTCGGAGTCGACCATCGAGAAGCACGTCAACTCGACCTTCGCCAAGCTGGGCCTCGCCGAGGAGACCCAGCTGCACCGCCGCGTCACCGCGGTGCTCACCTACCTCCGGTACGGCCCCGAACCGGCGCCCTGACCGTCC
>NZ_JBFAET010000403.1:0-3186 GCF_040642095.1 Streptomyces sp. NPDC020362 | reverse complement strand
TCGTCGTGACAGCTGTCCTGCAACGACGTCGCCGGCGTTGTCCTACACAGCGATCTGCTCGCAACTCCCAATCAGCGGCCGCGTCGTCGCGGGGTACGGGCGGCCAAGTCGATCGAGCCACCAGCGGCAACCTCATAACAGCCATACCCGCCACCCCTGGGTGAGCCAACCCTACGAATGGCTCGCTCAGCCCGATCAAGAAGGTAGGACCTCATAAGCCGACGCCTCACCCTCGAATCCACCCAGAAGTGGCGCGACACCTGACCGGCCTCGAGCAGTCAGAACTCAAAGGGCCAGACAGCGACGTGGTCCTGCGCCACACGGACCTCAACCCACGCCCCATCGACACCATCCGGCAACGGCGGGTCGGCAAGATCGAACAGGATCAGCGAGCCACCCACGTCCAGGACAGCCCCTCCGTCCTCGGTCAGGCTCAGCCGGCCACGAAAGACGACACAGTCACCGTCTTCCCGCACCTCAGGGGTACCAGCGGCACTTGCCCAGGCATTCCCCGCCCAGGCGAAGTCCTCATCTACGATCCACTCGACATGGTGTTCTCGCCCCACCGCCTCACGGGCCCCCTGCCAGAGCACCACAGCAGCACCCACCGCCGAGTGCACTCGGACATACAGAGGCCTCGACGGAGCGGGCTGAACTGCCTCTACCTTGACCAGCACTCCACCATCATCCTCGATCGGATCACCAAACACCTTGGGCAGGACAGAGCGCCCTTTTAGAGCTCCTAACGGAATGAGGCGGGCGCACGCCACACTCGCGCTGTTGGTTTTGTTGCCGGAGTCCGACACCAGCTGTCGCTCAGGGCCGAGAACGCCTCGATCCGCGGGAGTGACGACCTCTGTGAGTTCTGGCAACGCTTGAGGGCTTGCGGTGGGAGCATCGACGTGCGCTGCGGGATGAGGCTGCGACGGCGCCACCGAGTCCGAGCGGCTCGCCAGCACCAGGGCGGCCCGAGCACAGGACGCCGCCGCAGGCGGATCTCATCATTGTCACGCTGATTGTGTGCAGTGCTTCAAGCAGCACGAACGGTTCAGCGGTGCGCGACGACGTCCAAAGCGATCTTGAGGTGCCGCCCCGTCATGCCCTTGGCCTTGGTGATACCGAAGGCGTACCTGTCGATCGCGGTAGTGCCGCTAGCTGTGATCCGCTTGCCCTCGTGGGCAACCGTGCCGCGTGTGACGGCGATCGGCTGAGTCACCCCGCACACGCTCAACTCGCCGTACAAGATGGCATCTGCGCCGGATCGTTCCAGACGCCGACTCAGGAAGCCGATCTCGGGATGCCGAGCCACGTCCAGGTAGTCAGAGGACCTGCCGTGGTCGTCTCACTGCTGATTACCCGACTCGAAGCTCCCCCGTCTGCGGAAGATCAACCCGTGACGGGTCGGCCTCTCGCAGCCGCGGCGGGCGTGCCAGCCCCCAAGAGCGCAGGGGTGACCGACGAATCGGTCCTGACAGTCGGCCAAGCACTCAAGCGTTGTCGGTTGTTGTCAACTGGTCCGGGTCTCGACTCATGGGGGGAGCCTCACCACCAAAGAAGTGCTGTACCGGCTTGCTGAGGCCGACTAGGGCCTGACTCTTCGATCATGAGGCGTCCGGCGGTACTCCCGTCGAGCCTCGATACGATGGGCTGGCATGCTCAGCTCTATGAAGATCGCGACAGCCCAGTTCACCTGTGTTCCTACTGATATCTCGGCTAACGCGCGGCAGATGACCGCCCTGGCCAACGAGGCGCGAGAGTTGGGTGCCGAGCTGGTGGTGTTCCCTGAGCTGGCACTGACTGGGTACGAGCTCGAGGCTCTGCTTGCCCGCCGTGATCTTTGGGTGCAGGCGGACGACCCGCGCCTGGACGAGGTCCGGGCGTGTGGTGTTGCCACCGTTGTCAACTGCGCTGTGGCCACCGGCGGGGAGCGGCCTGCCATCGAGACGCTGGTCTTCGGGGAGGACGGCGAGCTGATCACCACGTATCGCAAGCAGCATTTGTTCGAGCACGAGCAGGACGTCTTGGTAGCGGGACAGCACGACGGCCGATTTGAGCTCGGAGGGCTGCGTTTCGCCCTTGCCACATGCTTCGACAACCACTTCTCCGAGTTGGTCTCCCGTGGTGCGGCCGATGGATGTCAGGTGCATCTGGCCAGCTCGCTGTATGGCACGGGTGGCGGAGTGAAAGAGCTGGCGGCGGTGTATCCGGGCATCGCCAGGGATTTCAATCTGCACGTCGTCGTGGCCAACCATGTCGGCCCTGCCGGTGCGTGGACCGGTTGTGGCCGCTCCGGGCTGTGGGCTGCAGGCGGCAGCCTCCTTGCGCAGGCCGACACCGACACTCCCATGGTGGTCACCGCCGAAGTCGGATAGAGCGTTGCCTGGATCAGCAGCGCTGCCAGATCAGAAGCGCGGCAGCGGTAACAGTCCCCCGGTAGACGTACCCGCGCTTGTCGTAACGCGTGGCGACAGCTCTGAACTGCTTCATCTTGTTCACGGCCCGCTCGATGGTGTTCGGGCCCTGTACCGTTCCTTGCCAAATCCCGGAGGTCGGTCACCGCGTGAACCCCTTTGCAGGCGGGCGGACTTGCTGTCGCACTTCTCCGGGATCACGTGCCGGATGCCGCGCCGCCGCAGATACGGGCACGGACGCGGAGCAAGCCGGCGCCAGGCGGGCCTGGTACTGCGCCCACTTGCCGCTGCCTGCTGACCGGTCTCCGGCCTACGCGCCCAGTGGAAGTCGCGATCCCGCTCTCGACCACTCCCACGACGTGGTGGACGAGTGGCTGCAGTACACCGCCTCACCCGACCGCAACGGATCCTGATCCCGCGCACGCGGTTACGGGACAAGCTTCAGTCAGCCACCGATAGTGTCTCAGCAAGCAGTCGGCGCCAGCAGATGGGTGCAATCCCAACGTGAGCAGGCCCTTGTGGATGTCGGCGCGCCGTTCCCAACGGATGCGCAAACGACGGAACCTTGGAGCCAGTCGAAGGTCCGCTCAACCACCCATCGATAGGTGCCCAGTCCGGTGCCGTGCCGGGTTCCGCGGGGGGGGCGATCGCGGGCACGATGCCTCGGGCGCAGATCTGGTCGCGGTAGATGTCGTGGTCGTAGCCGCGGTCGGCGAAGCGCGTCCGGCTTGCGGCGGGGATGGGCCGACCCGGCCGCGGACCGGTGGGATCGCGT
>NZ_JBFAET010000402.1:0-3233 GCF_040642095.1 Streptomyces sp. NPDC020362 | reverse complement strand
GTCGGTATCGCGGCGGTCAACGGGCCTGGGTCCGTGGTGGTCTCCGGTGCCGAGGATGCGGTCGCTGCAATCGCGGAGGTCTTCCGGCAGCAGGGCCGTAAGACGTCCCGGTTGAAGGTCAGTCACGCGTTCCATTCGCCGTTGATGGATCCGATGCTGGAGGAGTTCGGGGAGGTCGTTCGTGGTCTGGCCTTCGACGAGCCGCGGATTCCCGTCGTTTCGAACCTCACCGGTCGCCTGGTCGAGGCATACACCCCCGAGTACTGGGTGCGGCACGTCCGTGAGGCGGTGCGCTTCGCCGACGGCATCGAGACCCTGCACGGTTTGGGTGTGACCACGTTCGTGGAGATCGGTCCGGGCGGTGTCCTCAGCGCGCTCGCCCAGGGCTGCTTCGACGAGGGCACAGGCATCGTCACCGTTCCCGCCCTGCGTGCCGACCGCCCCGAGCCGTACGCCCTCGTCACCGCCGTCGGGCAGTTGCACACCCACGGCATCTCGCCCCACTGGCAGGCGCTCTTCCCGGGCGCCCGCCGCGTCGACCTGCCGACCTACGCCTTCCAGCGCGAGCGCTACTGGCTCGACGCGCCTCGGGCGGCGACCGCCGGCGCCCCGGAGGCGATGGACGCCGAGTTCTGGGACTCCGTCGAGAGCGAGGACCGGGCATCTCTCGGTGCGCTCCTGGGACTGGAGCCCGCCGAACTGGACGTGGTCGCACCCAAGCTGTCCGCCTGGCGCCGGCAGCGGCGCGAGCAGTCCACCGCCGACGGCTGGCGCTACCGGATCACCTGGCAGCCGCTCGGCGACATTGCCGGGGCCGCTCCGTCGGGGACCTGGCTCTACGTGGTCTCCGAGAAGACCGCGTGGACCGAGGCGATCCGCGCCGGGCTCACGGAACTCGGCGTCGCGCTCGTACCGTTCGCCGTGGGCGAGGACACCGACCGCGACGCGCTCGCCCGGGCCTTCGCCGACGCAGGGCACGAGCAGGCCGACGGCATCCTGTTCGCCGCAGCACAGGGAGAAGCGGGGACGGACGCCCTCCAGCGGCTCGTCCTGCTCGTCCAGGCCCTCGGCGACGCCGGGATCGAGGCCCCGCTGTGGTGCCTGACCACCGGCGCAGTGTCGACCGGCACCGCGGACCTGCTGACGGACCCCGTCTCCGCCCGGCTCTGGGGCCTGGGCAGGATCGTCGCCCTGGAACAGCCGCAGCGCTGGGGCGGGCTCGTCGACCTGCCCGCCGAACTCGACCCGCGCGCGCTGGAGCGCCTGGCCGGCCTGCTGGCCCAGGCCGACGAGGACCAGCTCGCCGTACGCGACTCCGGCGTGTCCGGCCGCCGACTCGTGCGTGCGCCGCAGAGCGCGGCACCGGAGGACGCACCCTGGTCGCCGCGCGGCACCGTGCTCGTGACCGGTGGTACGGGTGCCCTCGGCGGGCACGTCGCCCGCTGGCTCGCCGGTGCCGGTGCCGAGCACCTGGTGCTCACCAGCCGCCGGGGCACCGATGCCCCGGGCGCCGCCGAACTCAAGGCGGAGCTGGAGGAGCTGGGCGCTCGGGTCACCGTCGCCGCGTGCGATGCGGCCGACCGCGACGCACTTGCCGAGTTGTTCGGCCGGCACACCGTGAACGCCGTGGTGCACACCGCAGGCGTGCTCGACGACGGCTTGGTCGAATCGCTCACGCCCGGGCGCCTCGACCACGTGCTGCGCCCCAAGGTGGACGCCGCTCTCCACCTGCACGAGCTCACCCGGGACCGCCAGGACCTCGACGCCTTCGTGCTCTTCTCCTCGATGACCGGCGTCTGGGGCAACGGCGGCCAGGGCGCCTACGGTGCCGCGAACGCCTTCCTCGACGCCCTCGCCGAGCAGCGCCGCGCGCAGGGCCTGCCCGCGCTGGCCGTCGCGTGGGGATCCTGGGCGGACGGAGGCATGGCCGACGGCGCCGCCGGTGACCACCTGCGGCGGCGCGGCGTACGGGCGATCGCGGCCCTTCCCGCGATCTCCGTGCTGCACGGTGCGCTGACCCACGGCGAGACCTCCGTGACCGTCGCGGACGTGGACTGGGACCGTTTCGTCCCGGCCTTCGCCGGCACGCGCCCCTGCCCGCTGCTGCACGGCGTGCCCGAGGCCCGCAGGGCCCTCGAAGCACGTGCCCAGGACGCGCAGAGCGCCGAAGTGCCCGCGTCCGGGCTGGTTCAGAGCCTCCTCGGCGCCACGCCGGGGGAACAGGGCCGCATCCTGCTGGACCTGGTCCGCGAGCAGGCCGCCACGGTGCTCGGCCACGCGGGCATGGGCGCCTTCGAGGCCGACCGGACGTTCCGCGAGACCGGCTTCGACTCGCTCACCGCCGTCGAACTGCGCCACAGGCTCAACACGGCCACCGGCCTCAAGCTGCCCACCACCCTGGTCTTCGACCACCCGACCCCCACCGCCCTCGCCCGTCACCTGGGCGAGGAACTCCTCGGCCGGCACGGGCCGGAGGCGGACGCCGCGCAGGCGACGGCCGCCGCCGCGGCCGACGAGCCCCTCGCGATCGTCGGCATGAGCTGCCGCTTCCCAGGCGGCGTCCAGTCGCCGGAGGACCTGTGGGAGCTGCTGAGCTCCGGCCGGGACGCGATGTCCGGCTTCCCCACCGACCGCGGCTGGGACATCGACGCGCTCTACGACCCCGACCCCGACCGGCCCGGCAAGACGTACTCGCGCGAGGGCGGCTTCATCCAGGGCGCCGACCGTTTCGACGCCGGTCTCTTCGGGATCTCGCCGCGCGAGGCGCTGGCCATGGACCCTCAGCAGCGGCTGCTGCTGGAGACCGCGTGGGAGGCCTTCGAGCGCGCCGGCATCGCCCCCGCGTCCGTCCGCGCAAGCCGCACCGGTGTCTTCATCGGCACCAACGGCCAGGACTACGCCAACGGGCTGCGCAACGCTCCCGAGGAGATCGAGGGGTACGCGCTCACCGGCAAGGCCGCCTCGGTCGTCTCCGGACGCATCTCCTACACGTTCGGCCTCGAGGGCCCGGCGGTCACGGTCGACACGGCGTGCTCGTCGTCGCTCGTGGCCCTCCACCTCGCCGCGCAGGCACTGCGGACCGGCGAGTGCTCGATGGCCCTGGTCGGGGGCGTCACCGTCATGACCACGCCGGACCTGTTCGTGGAGTTCAGCCGGCAGCGCGGGCTGTCGCCCGACGGCCGCTGCAAGGCGTTCGCGGCCGGTGCCGACGGCACGGGCTGGGGCGAAGGCGT
>NZ_JBFAET010000401.1:0-3255 GCF_040642095.1 Streptomyces sp. NPDC020362 | reverse complement strand
GTCGGTGAAGAACCACAGGGCGACGATGTGCAGGACGTAGAGGGTCAGCGCCGTCCTGCCGACCGCGGCGAGCGGTGCGGCCGAACGGGAAAGGCGGGGCATCCCGCCGGAGAGGGCCAGGCACGTGGACAGCACCACCAGGGCCACGCCCATGTTGCCGACGATGGAGAAGGTCGTCTGGCTGTGCGGTGCCGCCACGAGCAGCCAGGCGGGCGGGGTGGAGCCCTCGGGGTCTCCGACGGTGTCGGACCACCACGCGGAGGACGCCGAGCCGCCGTCCGTGGCGGCCGCTACGGCGGACAGCGCATGGGGGACCAGACGCAGGGCCAGCCAGGAGCCGCCGTAGCCGAGTACGGTGCACACCCCGCCCACCAGGGCCAGCCGGGACCGGACACCGGGCCGCCCGAGGTCCAGCCTCGCCACCGCCATGCCCGCGATCAGAAACGGCATCCAGGTCAGGACCGGATACTCTCCGGTGAACAGAAGCTCGATCAAGCCGTCGGTACCGGTGATCCGGGCCAGCGGGTCGGCGGCGATGACGGCGTCCGGCCAGGTCCCGTCCTCGATGGCCTTCTGCACCAGGTACAGGATCTGAGGAAGGACGAGCGCTCCGGCGGCGGCGATGAGCGCAAGCGTCGCGACCCGCATCCGGTGCAGGGGCAGAACGGCGAGGAAGAGCACCCCGTAGAAGCTCAGGATCACGTCGATCGGGGTGTCCAGAGCGCTCAGAGCGTAACCGAGCATCACGAGGACGACGGCTCGGATCACGACTCTCCCCACGGCCTGGCGACCGGCGCGCCCGGTCCTGGGGCACGGACGGCCGGTGATGATGACCAGCGAGAAACCGGCGAGCAGCGCGAACAGGGCGGAGGAGCGGCCCCGCGCCGTCTCCAGCAGGAACCCCACAGGTCCGCCCACGCTCACATCGGGGCCGACGTGGACGGAGTACATGCCGAGGACCGCGAGGCCCCGGGCCAGGTCGACACCGATCAGCCGCTCCGTCGAGGACGTGCCCGAGGGAGCAGTCGACGACGTGCCCGAGGGAACTGCGGAACGAGCCGCCTCCAACTCGGGTGCCACCTCGCTCGACACCGCGAGCGATGGGTTCGGCGTCATGCCTCCAGTCTGTGCCGAACCTCCGGCACGGATCACCGAGTGCCGTTCCGAAGGCACCCCGCCGACGGGCCGAAGCCAACCCGGCCGGCCGGCCGAGGACACCCCCACCGGCCGGCCGGGACCGTGCGGCCAATCGGCGGAAACACCTCCGGCTCGCTCGCGGACGGCCCCCTGCGTGGTAGGCATCGAACCGCGGGCATGCGACGAGCGGAGCGCACGTGATCCGGGTACTGGTGGTCGACGACGAGGCCCTGGTCCGCGGCGGCTTCACACACATCCTCGGCACGGCGGACGACATCGAGGTCGTGGCGGCGGTTCCCGGCGGCCATGCCGTCCGGGCGGTACACGAGTCGCACCCCGACGTGGTCCTGCTGGACATCAGGATGCCGGACGTGGACGGGCTCACCGTCCTGGCCGACCTCCGCCGCATGCCCGACCCCCCGGTGGTGGCCATGCTCACCACGTTCGACGCCGACGAGTACGTGGCGACCGCGCTGCGCTCGGGCGCCGCCGGATTCCTGCTCAAGGACACCGACCCCGAGCAACTTCCGCATCTGGTGAGAGCACTCGCCGAGGGGGGGACCGTGCTGTCGTCGAAGGTCACCCGCAGGGTGGTGGACGGCTATCTCGACAAACCCGTGCACGAGCCCGGCGCCGACCTCACCGCCCGGCTGAGCGATCGCGAGCGGGCAGTCCTCGTCCTCATGGCCGAAGGGCTGGGCAACACGGACATCGGCAAACGGATGCATCTGAGTACGGGCACCGTCAAAGGCCACGTCAGCGCCGTGTTCAGCAAACTCCAGGTCAGCAGCCGTGTCCAGGCCGCCCTGATCGCCGAGCGCGAGGGGCTGCTCGGACCACCGCACGACGGGGACACCGGATGAATTCCCGACGACCGCCCGCTTGGCTGCTGGATGCCGCCCTCGTCTGCGCCTCGGTGGCCGATGCATGGGTCAACGTCGACTTCACCGACCAGGTGGCGGCGCCTGCCTGCGCCCTGCTCGGCGCCCTCGTCCTCGTCCTGCGACGGCGTGCGCCGCTGGCAACCTTCGCGCTCACCCTTCCCACCGCCATGATCACCGATGCGGTGGTCGCCCCCCTCGCAGCCCTGTACACGCTCTCCTCGCTCAGCCGGCACCGGGTACTGCTGGCCTGCTGCGCCCTGGTCTACGCGATCGCCGACTTCCTCCCCTGGCCCTGGTCGTCCCTGAAGACGAACGAACTCTCGGGCACCCACAACCTCGTCCATCTCAGCTACGCCCTGGCCACCGCAGCCGCACCAGTCTTCCTCGGCCAGCTCGTGCAGGCCCAGCGCGAGCTGTCGCTGCGACTCACCGAGATCACCGAGGCCCGCGAGCACGAACGGCTGCTGACGGCCCAGGGCGTCCTGGCGAAGGAACGCGCAGAGCTGGCCCGGGAGATGCACGATGTGGTCTCCCATCAGGTCAGCCTCATCGCCGTACAGGCCGGAGCGCTCCAGGTGGGCAGCCGGGACGCCGAGACCAGACAGGCCGCGGCCACGATCCGGCGCCTCAGCGTGCAGACCCTGGACGAGCTGCGGCACATGGTCAGTGTGCTGCGCGCCGCCGGCAGCCGCCCCACCGAGCTCACCCCCCAGCCGTCCCTCGCCGACCTTCAGCGGCTGGTCGACGGCAGCGGCATCGAGGCGGAACTGAAGACGGACCTGCCCGAAGACCTTCCGCCCACCGTCCAGCGCGCCGTCTACCGCACGGTGCAGGAAGCCTTGACCAACGTCCGCAAACACGCCGCGGGAGCGACGGCGACCGTTCGCATCCTCTGCAAGGACGGTTCCGTCCGGGTCACCGTGACCAACAGCGCTCCCACGCGGCCCTCGCTGGCACTGCCCAGCGCCCAGCACGGCCTCGTCGGCCTCGGTCAACGCGCCGAACTCCTGGGCGGCACCGTCAGCTCCGGGCCCAGGGCCGACGGCGGCTACGAGCTCCGCCTGGAGCTGCCCGTCGAGCAGAACCGGTGACCACGTGTGCCGACGCCTCCCGGGTCGGGTTCGTCACCGACGCGACGACCGCGGTCGTCGTCCTTCCGCCTCCCGCGGCACCACGTACCCGGCCCACGACCGCATCCGCGCCCTGGCGACGAGCCCCCGCCCGGCCGCGCTGG
>NZ_JBFAET010000400.1:0-3263 GCF_040642095.1 Streptomyces sp. NPDC020362 | reverse complement strand
GCGCGTGCGGTGCTGGCCGCTGCCGTCACGGCGCCTGTGGTGCCGGCCGCCGCCGCGTGGGTGGTGTCGGGCCGGTCGGCAGCCGGACTGACGGCACAGGCCGGCCGCCTGCGGGACTGGGTGAGCGCCCGCCCCGAACTCCGATCCGCCGACGTGGCCTGGTCGTTGGCGACGACCCGGACGGCGTTCGAGCACCGCGCCGTGGCGCTGGGCACCGACGACACGGAGCCGGCCACAGCCCTGGAACCGTTCGCCGAGGGCGCGCCCGCGCCGTCGGTGGTCTCGGGCGTGGCCCGCCCCGGTGCCCGGGTCGGACTGGTCTTCGCGGGCCAGGGCTCGCAGTGGGCCGGCATGGGCCGCGGGCTCCACGAGGGCAGCCCGGTCTTCGCCGAGGCGTTCGACCGGGCGTGCGGCCTCCTGGAGACCGAGCTGGGAATCTCCGTACGGGACGTCGTCCTCGGCGCCGAAGGCGTCGACGCCGAAACGGCCCACCAGACCCTGTACGCGCAGACAGGCCTGTTCGCGTTCGAGATCGGCGTCGCGGCCGTGCTGAAGGCAGCGGGTGTGGTGGCGGATGCCGTCGTGGGGCATTCGGTGGGCGAAGTGGCGGCCGCGTACGTGGCCGGGGTGCTGTCGTTGCAGGACGCCTGCAGGCTGGTGGCGGCACGTGCCCGCCTGATGCAGGCACTGCCCACGGGCGGGGCGATGGCGGCGGTCAACGCGCCCGAGGCCGATGTGCTCGCAGGCCTCGCGGAGCTGCCCGGGGTGTCGGTCGCGGCGGTCAACGGCCCCGAGTCCGTCGTGGTCTCAGGTGAGGCCGACGCGGTCGAGCAGGTCGTGGAGACCTGGCGCGAGAGGGGCCGCCGGGTACGGCGACTGCGCGTCTCGCACGCCTTCCACTCCCCGGCGATGGACCCGGTCCTGGACGAACTCGCGACCGTAGCGGCCAGGTTGGAGCACCGGACGCCGCAACTGCTGTGGGCGGGCGCACTGACCGGCGAGGCACTGACGGAGTGCGAGCCCGGGTACTGGCCCGCGCAGGCACGCCACGCGGTGCGCTTCGCGGACGCGGTGGCGGCCCTGGCCACGCAGGGCGTGTCGGTCTTCATCGAGGTGGGCCCCGACGGGTCACTGTCGACGCTCGGGCCGGACGCGGTGGCCGGCACCGGGGCGGAGGAGGCCGTGTTCGTCCCGCTGCACCGACGGGACGAGCAGGGCGTGCACGCCCTGCTGGCGGGTCTCGCGCGGGCGTTCGTCCGGGGCGTCGCCGTGGACTGGAGCACCGTGCTGCCGGCCGGCCGCCGGGTGGAACTGCCGACGTACGCCTTCCGGCACGAGCGGTTCTGGCTCGACGGCGGAGTGTCCTCGGAGGTGAGGGAGCTTCCGCAGTCGGCCGCCGGTCCGGCCGTACCGCCGCCGCTCGACGCCGGCGCCGGTACCGGGGTGCTGCGGCAGCTGGCAGGGCGACCGGAGCCCGAGCAGGACCAGATGATCCTGGACCTCGTCCAGACGCACGCCGCGGCTGTCCTCGGACACGCCTCGCCCCGGGCCATCGACCCCGGGCACACCTTCAAGGAGCTGGGGTTCGACTCGGTCACCGGGGTCGAACTGCGCAACAGACTGACCGCAGCGGTCGCCATGCGGCTCCCCACCACGCTGATATTCGACTACCCCACCCCGGTGGAGCTGACCGAGTTCCTGCGGGCACAGGCGCTCGGGCACGCGGATGCGCCGCAGAGCCCGGCGGCCCGAGCGGCCGCACCCGCCGACGAACCCCTCGCGATCGTGGCGATGAGCTGCCGGCTCCCCGGCGACGTACGCTCCCCGGAACAGCTGTGGGACCTGCTGGCCGAGGGCGGTGACGCGGTCGGGGAACTCCCCACCGACCGGGGCTGGGACCTGTCGCAGCTCTACGACCCGGACGCCGCGCGGGCCGGGACCTTCTACGCGCGCGAGGGTGGATTCATCGCGGGCGCGGGCGAGTTCGACGCCGGGTTCTTCGGGATCAGCCCGCGCGAGGCGCTGGCCATGGATCCCCAGCAGCGGTTGCTGCTGGAGATCTCCTGGGAGGCGTTCGAACGGGCAGGCATCGACCCGAGGCAACTGCGCGGCTCGGCGACCGGCGTGTTCGTCGGCGCCTCCTCCTCCGGCTACGGCGCCAACGCGCCCGAAGCACTCGAGGGCCACCTCCAGTCGGGCATCGCTCCCAGCGTGATCTCGGGCCGGGTGGCCTACACGCTCGGCCTCGAGGGACCGGCACTGACGGTGGACACGGCATGTTCGTCGTCCTTGGTCGCCCTGCACCTGGCCGGCCAGGCACTGCGGTCCGGGGAATGCTCGCTGGCCCTTGCGGGGGGCGTCACCGTCCACGCCACCCCCTCCTGGCTCGTCTGGTTCAGCCGGCAGCACGGGCTCGCGGCGGACGGGCGCTGCAAGGCGTACTCGGAGCAGGCCGACGGCATGGGAATGGCCGAGGGTGCAGGCGTCGTCCTGCTGGAGCGGCTGTCGGACGCACGACGCCTCGGTCACCAGGTACTGGCCGTGGTGACCGGCAGCGCCGTGAACCAGGACGGTGCGTCCAACGGCCTGACGGCACCGAACGGCCCCGCCCAGCAGCGGGTGATCCGGTCCGCGCTGACCGCTGCGGGTCTCTCCCCGGACGACGTGGACGTGGTGGAGGGGCACGGCACCGGCACGAAGCTGGGCGACCCGATCGAGGCGCAGGCACTGCTGGCGACGTACGGCCAGGGCCGGCCGGAGGACCGGCCGCTGTGGCTGGGCTCGGTGAAGTCCAACATCGGGCACGCCCAGTGGGCCGCGGGCGTGGCCGGCGTCATCAAGATGGTGATGGCGCTGCAGCACCAGGAACTTCCCCGCACGCTGCACGCCCAGGAACCGTCCTCCCACGTGGACTGGGACGCGGGGGCCGTACGACTGGCGACCGAGACCGTGCCGTGGCCCCGGGCCGAGCGTCCCCGGCGCGGTGGCGTGTCCTCGTTCGGCATCAGCGGCACCAACGCACACATCATCATCGAACAGGCCCCGGACAACGCCCTTTCCCTGCCCGGCGATCTGCCCGGCTCGCTCCCCGGGTCTCTGCCCGGAGCTGTGACTGGCCCTGCTATGACCGGTGCGGGTGCGGGTGCGGGTGCGGGTGCGGGGACGGCTGCTGACGGTGGTTCGGCTGTGGTTCTGCCGGTGGTGCCGTGGGTGGTGTCGGGTCGGTCGGTGGCGGGTCTGGCGGGGCAGGCGGAGCGTCTTGC
>NZ_JBFAET010000399.1:0-3371 GCF_040642095.1 Streptomyces sp. NPDC020362 | reverse complement strand
GAGATGCGTGCGGCGTGGGGAGTGGGGGAGGATGTTGGACGATGGAGGGTGCCCGTCACCGGACTGCCCCCCGTGGTCGCTTTCACTTGGGCGCTCGCCGCCGACACAGGCCTCGTCATCTCCTTCTCGATAGCCGCGGGCCCGACACCGGGCCGGGACGGGGGAACCGTGTGACCGCACGGGCGCCGGGGCCCCGGACGCCCCGAGGGAATACCCCGAGGCGGTTATACGCTGGATCAACGTGAGAACCGGCACGTCAACAGCCGTGCCGGAGCACGGCCAAGGACGAGGGAGCGACCGATGACAGCGGGAACCGAGCGAGCCGTACTGGCGGGCGGCTGTTTCTGGGGTATGCAGGACCTGATCCGCAAGCAGCCGGGCGTGCTGTCCACACGCGTCGGGTACAGCGGCGGAGACACCCCGAACGCCACGTACCGCAACCACGGCGACCACGCCGAGGCCATCGAGATCCTCTTCGATCCCACGGCCACGAGCTACCGGGACGTCCTGGAGTTCTTCTTCCAGATCCACGACCCGACGACGCAGGACCGCCAGGGCAACGACATCGGGCGCAGCTACCGGTCCGCCATCTACTACACCGACGAGGAGCAGCACCGCATCGCCTCGGACACGATCGCGGACGTCGAGGCGAGCGGGCTGTGGCCGGGGAAGGTGGTCACGGAGGTCGAGCCCGTCGGCGACTTCTGGGAGGCCGAGCCGGAGCACCAGGACTACCTGGAGCGCTACCCGAACGGCTACACCTGCCACTTCCCGCGCCCGAACTGGAAGCTGCCGCGCCGAGCCTCGTCCACGACGAAGTAGCTCGTCCGCGACCAGTCGTCCGCGACCAGTCGTCGGCATCGAAGTAGCCCGTCCGTGACGAAGGGCTGGTCCGCGACGAAGCAGTTCGTCGCGGACGATCGAAAGGCAGGGCGGAGCACGGCACTTCGGCGGACGGACGGCCGGGCGGCCCGCTGAAAAGGGTGGCCCGCCGTCCGGTCCGCTCAGTACGGTGAGCCGGTGTGTCTCTACCCCATGGCCTGCTACAAACTGCACTACGCGTGCGTGTCGTGCCGTGTCAGTTTCAAGCGGCATCCGAGTCCCCGTGGCGAGCACCGGTGCCCGAACTGCGACCGGACCCTCCGGTGCGCCGGACACGACTTCGCTCCACCGCCCAGGCGGGACGCCCGCCGCTGGTCCGTGGTCGCTGCGGTCCTGGGCGAAGGGCTGCGCTACGAGGGCCTGACGGCGTGCGGGTGCGGCAAGGAGCCGAAGTACCGTCCGCGCACGCGTGCCGACCTGCGGGCGCGTCGGACCGTTGCCACGCGGGACGGGCTGCCGTTGGCGGAGACCCTGTCCCGGCCGGACCCGCTGACACCGGCGTCCCGCTGACCCCGCACCTCTGGCCGTCGGCCGGCGGCGGCGATCAGAGCAGCGGCAGTGGTGACATGCAGTGGTCCTGCCAGATGAGGCGCGAGGTCTCCTCCGGGTAGACGGTGACGGCCGGCCGGGTGTCGAAGAGCTGGGTGAGGCGTTCGCCGATGTCGTAAGGCGCCCAGCCGGGATCGCCGTGGGCGGCGAACGCGGTCCACGCCGTGCGCATGCGCGCGGACAGCTCCTCGGCCGCGGGGGAGGGGGCGTCACCGATCAGCGCCGCGGGCTGGCCGCTGCTCAGGTTGCCGAACACCAGCGGTACGTCGAGGCCGTGGCAGGCGCCGAGGACGCCTCCCATGCCCGGGGCGGGCCAGGACAGTTCATAGACGTGGGCGCGTCCGCCGCCGGTGACCTGCGCGTGGGCGAGGTGGAGGCTCGGCATGCGGAACAGCCAGTCCGAGGTGACCAGTTCGTACAGCTCGTCGGGGCCGGCGGCCGGGAAACCGTCACGGTAGCGGCGTGCGCCGTCCGGGCCGGGGGCGAACACACGCAGCGCGGTCGCAGCATGCTCCTCCGTCACCTGGCCGAGCATGCCGTCGAGCGCGGTCAGCAACCGCTGCTCGTCACGGGTGTGCCCGACGACGAGATCGACGTCCCGGCCCGCCCCCTCGGCCAGGGCCTGCCAGGGGACGACGGGCAGGACGTCGCCGTCGACGACGGGCGAGAACGGAATCGACCGGTGAGCGACGGGACCCCAGCGCTCGGCGAACGAGGCGGACTTGGCGGTGATCGCGTCACCGGCGGCGGGCAGCCGGTTCGGGGCCACCCCCGACAGGTCGGCCGCCGTGGGCCGTAGACCCAGCTCGGCCGCGCAGGCGGTGGCGATGTCTGTGGCGAGCGCCGGTGAGAAGTACGTCCCCGGAACGCTCTGAGCGATCGCCCGGCGGAAGAGCCCGGCCGCACGCGGCATCGCCCCCAGCGCGGCGACCGACCCCGCGCCGGCCGACTGGCCGAAGACCGTGACCCGGTCCGGGTCGCCCCCGAACCCCCGGATGTTGTCGCGCACCCACTCCAGTGCGGCCACCTGATCGAGCAGGCCCCGGTTGGCCGGAGCTCCCTGGAGGTGGGCGAAGCCCTCGATTCCCAGGCGGTAGTTGAGGGTCACCACGACGACACCGCCCTCGCGCGCGAGGCGGGCCCCGTCGTACTCGGGGAGGCTGGACATGCCGATGCTGTAGGCGCCGCCGGGAATCCACACCATCACCGGAAGCCCTGCTCCCGGGTACGGCTCGGGCGACCAGACGTTGACCGTCAGCCAGTCGTCGCCCGCCGAGTCCCGGGACAGCGCGTCCATGCCGAAGTGACCGGCCTGCGGAGGCGGCGGGCCGAACGACGCGGCCGTGCGTACGCCGTCCCAGTGCCCGACCGGCTGCGGTGCGGCGAAACGGAGCCGGCCCACCGGCGGCTCGGCGAACGGAATCCCCCGGAAGACCGCCAAGCCCTCTTCCCTCCTGCCGCGCAGCGCTCCTGCGCCGGTACGGACCTCGGGCTCGGAGCCGCTCGGCTCGCACGCGGCAGTCTCCATCACAGTTCCTTCCCAGGCAGGGAGAACGCCTCCACGGACGGCGTCGTAGGTACCGGGATCATCCCGCCGAGGTGAGATCGAGAGCCAGCGAATTATGGAGCGCGGCCGCTGCACAGGAGGCTGCCCATGCGGCCCATCTGTCCCCCGTACGCGCAGAGTTGAACGGTGGGAACCCCGCATCGACCGTGCCGGAGCCGTTGACTCCGACGCCCCGTACTGGTTGAGTGGCTCATCCACTGAGCCACTGGGAGGACGGCGTGGAGGCACTGCCCCGCGAAACCATCGTCGATGTGCTGGAAGGCCGTCTGCGCGAGGACATTCTCAACGGACGCCACCCTGCGGGCAGTTATCTGCCGCCGGAGCGCACGCTCGCCGACGGTTACGGCGTCACGCGCACCACCCTCAAGCACGC
>NZ_JBFAET010000398.1:0-3471 GCF_040642095.1 Streptomyces sp. NPDC020362 | reverse complement strand
GTTCGACGCACCGTCCTGGTTGATCGCGGAGCCCCGCACCACCGCCAGCACCTCGTGGCCCTTGCGCCGGGCGTCCGACAGCCGCTCCAGGACGACCATCCCCGCACCCTCGGAGATGCCCATGCCGTCGGCGGCCGCCGAGAACGCCTTGGAACGGCCGTCCCGGGCCAGCCCGAGCTGCCGCGAGAACTGGGTGAAGATGATCGGGATGGCGGTCACCGTCACACCGCCGGCCAGCGCCAGCGAGCACTCCCCCGACCGCACCGCCTGGCAGGCCAGATGCAGGGCCACCAGTGACGACGAACACGCCGTGTCCACCGTCACCGCCGGACCCTCGAGGCCCAGCGAGTACGACACCCGGCCGGAGATGATGCTGGTCGAGGTCCCGGTCATCAGGTGGACGTCCAGGTCCTCGTCCATGCCCGGCCCGAAGCCGTAACCGGACAGCGAGGCACCGGCGAACACACCCGTCCGGCTGCCGCGCAGCGACGCCGGGTCGACACCGGCCCGCTCCAGCGCCTCCCAGCAGACCTCCAGCAGCAGCCGCTGCTGGGGGTCCATGGCCACCGCCTCGCGCGGGCTGATCCCGAAGAACGCCGCGTCGAACCCGCTGGCGTCCTGCACGAACCCGGCCTCACGCACGTGCGACGTGCCGTCCGGATCCTGTTCGTACAGTTCCTCGATGTCCCATCCGCGGTCGGTGGGAAATCCCGCAATGGCGTCTCCGCCCGCGGCCAGCAGCCTCCAGAGATCCTCCGGGCCCTGAGCGCCGCCGGGGAAGCGGCAGCCCATTCCGACGATCGCGATCGGCTCGTGGCTTCGTTCCTCGACCTCGCGCAGGCGCTCACGCGTCTCGTGCAGGTTGGTCGTTACCCACTTGAGGTAATCCCGGAGAGTCTCTTCGTCGGCCACTGAACCTCACTCGCCCATTCTCTGAAAGCTCAAGCTTGCTGTCCGCAATGCCGAGAACCTTTACCGGCCGAGTTCCTTGTGGATGAACTCGAATATCTCGTCGTCCGATGCGGACCCGATCTTCTCCGCGACGGCCTGACGCTCCGTGAGAGCGGCGGCTTTGGTCCACTGGGAAAGAAGTCCCTGCAGCCGATCGGTGATCTCTTGATACGTCTTCTCGTCAGGCGTCGCCCCGGTCAGAAGCGACCCGAGCCGGTCGACTTCCTGAATCAGGGAAACCGGAGCGGATTCGTCCTGGAATTCCTCGTTCCAGAGATAGTCGGCCAGCGCTGTCGGGTTGGGGCAGTCGAACAGCAGCGTGGCGGGCAGCTGAAGGCCGGTGGCGGTGCTCAGCCGGTTGCGCAGTTCCACCGCTGTCAGCGAGTCGAAGCCCAGGTCGCTGAAGGCGCGCGTGGGTTCGACCGCCTCGGCCGACGCGTAGTCGAGCACCGCGGCCGCCTGCGTCTGCACCAGGCCGACCAGTGTCCGGTTCTGCTCGGCCCGCGTCAGGCTCGCCAGCTGCTGCTTCAAGATGGCGCCCGCCTGCGGGTCGACGGCCTCGCCGCCCCCGGCCGCGTCCGCGGCGGCGTCCACCAGGGCCTGGTGGACCTCCGGCAGAGCCTCGATGAGCGGGCTGGGCCGGCGCAGCGTGAACGGCGGTGCGAACCGCGCCCAGTCCATGTCCGTGACCGTCACCAGCGTTTCCCCGCCGTCCAGGATCTGGGCCAGTGCCTGGACGGCGTGCCCCGGGTCCATGACGAGCAGCCCGCGCCGCACCATCTGCGCGGCGCCGTCCGCGTCGGTCATCCCGCCGCCGCCCCACGGGCCCCAGGCCACCGAGGTCGCCGTCGCTCCACGGGCCAGGCGGCTCTCCGCCAGCGCGTCCAGGAAGGTGTTGGCGG
Source organism: Streptomyces sp. NPDC020362 (assembly GCF_040642095.1). Taxonomy (NCBI): domain Bacteria; kingdom Bacillati; phylum Actinomycetota; class Actinomycetes; order Kitasatosporales; family Streptomycetaceae; genus Streptomyces; species Streptomyces sp. NPDC020362. The sequence goes on along the minus strand of NZ_JBFAET010000398.1, from coordinate 1,618 downwards.
CCGCGTAGGAGGGCTGCAGACCACTGCCCCAGGTCGCCGAGATCGAGGAGAACAGCACGAACGCGTCCAGGTCCAGATCCCTGGTCAGCTCGTCCAGCAGAGCCGCGCCCGTGGCCTTGGCCGCCAGCACCGACGCCGTCTCGGCCAGGCCGGTCTCCTGCACCGCGGTGGCCTGCCCGACACCGGCGGTGTGCATCACCGCGGAGAGCGCGGGGCCGCTCGTTCCGATCCGGCCCACCAGCCCGGTCAGGTCGGACCGGTCGCTCACATCGCAAGCCACCACGTCCACGCGGACGCCCTGGGCGGCCAGTTCGGCAGCCGTCGCGGCGACACCGGCGGCCGCGGGGCCGGAGCGGCTGGTCAGCACCAGGCGCGCCGCACCGCGCCCGGCCGCCAGCCGCGCCAGGCGTCCGCCGAGCGCGCCGGTTCCACCGGTGATCAGCACACTCCCCCTCGACACCCACGGCTCGGCGGAGCCTCGGGGCTGCGGGGCGCGGGTCAGCCTGCGGCCGAGAACTCCGGCCGCGCGGATCGCGACCTGGTCCTCACCGCATCCGGCCAGCACCGCCGCCAGCCGGGCACCGGCCCGCTCGTCGACGATGGCGGGCAGGTCGACCAACCCGCCCCACCGGTCCGGGTGTTCCAGGCCCACCACCCGGCCGAAGCCCCAGACCTGCGCCTGCACGGGGTTGGTCAGCGTCTCGCTGGGTCCCACGGTCACGGCGCCGGAGGTGGCCACCCACAGCGGCGCACCCACCTCCGCGTCACCCAGCGCCTGCACCAGGGCCAGCGTCCCCGCCAGCCCGCCCGGCACCACCGGATACGCCGACACAGGCGTCTCGTCCAGCGCCAGCAGCGACACGACACCGGAAACCCCGTCCTCCGACACCACCGCGCGAATCCGCTCGGCCAACACCTCCCGCTCCGCCGCTGCCCCGACCTCCAGCAGCACCACCTCGGCCCCACGGGCAGCCAACGCCGCCACACACCCCTGCGCCCGATCCCCCGCAGCCCCGCCCGAAGGAACCACCACCAACCAAGTCCCCGACAGCACACCCGCCTCGGGCTCCGCCAGCGGCGCCCACGCCACCCGATACCTCCAGTTCGCCGTCGCCACCCGGTCCTGCTCGCGGCGCCGCCAGGACGCCAGCGCCGGCAGCACCTCGCTGAGCTGCTTCTCGTCCACGATCGCCAACGTGTCCGCGATGTGAGCCAGGTCGCCGCCCTCGACGGCCGCCCAGAACCGCGCCTCCGCCGCCGTACTCGCACCGTCCCCACCCGCCGGGAGCGCTGCCGTGACCGCCGTCTCCAGCCAGTACCACTCGTGCTGGAAGGCATACGTCGGCAGCTCCACCCGCTCTGCGGCGGGCAGGACCGTCTTCCAGTCCACGCTCAGCCCGGCGACGTACGCCTGCGCGAGCGAGGTGATCAGCCGCGGGGCACCGCCGTTGTCCCGCTCCAGCGTGCCCACCGTCAGAACACCCGTGATCCCCGCATCCTCGGCCGTCTCCATCACCGCAGCAGTCAGCACCGGATGCGGCGACACCTCCACGAACGCCCCGTAACCGCCGTCGAGCAGGACCCGTACGGCTTCCTCGAAGCGCACCATCCGCCGCAG
>NZ_JBFAET010000397.1:0-3486 GCF_040642095.1 Streptomyces sp. NPDC020362 | reverse complement strand
CCCGCCTCCACCTGGACTCGCTCGGCGTGAAGCTCACCGAGCTGCGCCCCGAGCAGGCCGCGTACATCGGCGTGGAGGTCGAGGGCCCGTACAAGTCGGACCACTACCGCTACTGAGTCCGTAGCCCCGCCCGCCGGGCGAGCGCGCCGGTGCACCGCCGCGCTCCCCGGCAGCAGGTCCGCAGATCCTCCGAGGCAGGCCCCCGCACCCCCGTGCCGGGGGCCTGCTTCTTTGGTCTGTGGCCGGACCAGCCCCTCAAAACCCAGGACCCCCATGCCCCGCGGCCGTTATTCGCTCCACGATCCGCACGATCACACCCCCCTCGCACAAGAGCACTTCCAGTGCGCCCCCGGTCCCTCCGGCTGGCGCTACGTCTCCCGGCTGACCACCCCCGCGGGCGACCACCGGGGCTCGGTCGACCTGGCCCTGGACGACCTCGGCCGCCCCATCCGCCTCGAACTCCACGCGGGAGGCTGGCAGGTGCGCGGCGCCGCGCTCGACGGCGTCACCTGGGTCCGCACCGACCCCACCGGCGTTCACGCCACCGAAGGCAATGTGCGCGCCCACGCCTTCACCGGCACGTCCCCCGCGTTCCTCGTCGCCACCGCCCGTCTCCTGCGCCTCACCCCCTCCTCTTCCGCGACCCGCGTGCGCCTCGTGGCCTTCACGGACCCGGTCCTCGCCCCGCGCACCCTGGACCAGTCCTGGGCCTTGGTGAAGAGCGAATCACACGCCACTGACAACGGCCCTCTGGCCGTGGACGAATACCAGGTCACAGCCCTGGACACGGGGGAGCAGCACGCCGTCCACATCGCCGGTGACGTGGTCCTCGCCGCGCCCGGAATCGAGCTGGAGGACCTTCAGTCACCGCCGTCGAGATTCGACTGACCCGGCCAACCGACCCGGCCAACCGACACGACACAACCGACTCGGGAGAACCGATCCGGCAGGGAGGGCAGCGGAACGGGGCCTATGCCGGCGGCGCGAATCCGGTGGCCCCCGATCCGGAGCCGGGACCCGATCCGGAGCCGGGACCCGAACCGGAACCGGTGGGCGGACGGTGGGACGGCGTGCCTCCCGGCTGTGGCGGCGCGGCCTGCACGACCGGAGCCTGAGGCTGGGGAGCGGCCGGGACCTGGGGCTGCCCCTGGGCCTGCGCATGGGGCTGGTCGGGTTGAGCAGGGCTCTGGGGCCGGCCAGGAGCCGGGGGGTGGTAGCCGGGAGGTGCGCCCTGCGGCACACCCGCACCCCTGAAGGCCTGCCGGGCATCGCGAGCCTGTCGTTCGTGCACCACGGCCGCCAGGAACGCGGCCGGGTGCACTCCCTGCGGCGCCGGCGCCCCCGTGCGAGCCGTGAGGTCCGCCGCGAGCCGCTGCGCCATGTCCGAGGAAACCTGGGGATCAAGCTGCTGCATCCGTGTCAGGTACTGGCGGACCGCAAGCCACAGCCAGTCCGGCACAGCCGAAAGATCCAGGTCGGCGAACCGTCCCGCGAGCCACGGCGGCGGAGGCGGAACGAACCCGGCCTGCCCGACAGGTATCCGCTCGCGCACGACGAGGGTGCCCGCGAAGACGTCCCCGAGCCGACGCCCACGCGCCGACACCAGCGAGGCGATGCAGGCCACCACCCCGAACGTCATCAGGATCTCGACCATGCCGATCGCACCCCGTACCAGGGCGTGCCGGAACCGGATGGGTCCGCCGTCGTCCCGTACCACACGCAGCCCGAGCGCCAGCTTCCCCAGCGAGCGCCCATGGCTGAGCGTCTCCACGGCGATCGGCCCGCCGACGAGCACCAACAGAAAAGTGGCGATCGACAGGGCGGTCTGCGCGGCGTCGTCCAAGGACGAGGTCGCCGCCGCCAGCGCGACGCTCACGCCGATGTACACGACCATGGTCGCGATCAGATCGAGCAGAATCGCCAAAGTCCTGCTCGGCAGCTTGGCCGGCCGCAGTTCGAGCGCCACCGCCTCGCCTGTCACCAGCTCACTCACGCCCGCCGTCCTTCCCCTGGTCTGCCCTGTGAACCGCAAGTCTGCCAAGCTGAGGGCGCATCTCGCCGCAGTACGACAAGCTGACAGCATCACGAGCATCCACGAGAAGTGGACGACCAGTCGAGGAGCAGGCAGACCCAATGGACTTGGACGTCTTCGTCTCCGCACACCGAGCCGAATGGGACCGCCTCGACGTCCTGCTCCGCCGCCAGCGCCGCCTCAACGGCGCAGAGGCCGACGAACTCGTCGCGCTGTACCAGCGCACTGCCACCCACCTCTCGCTCATCCAGTCCAGCGCGCCCGACCCGCAACTGACAGGTCGGCTCAGCCAGCTGGTGGCACGCGCGCGTAGCGCCGTCACCGGCACTCGCCGCGCCTCATGGCGCGACGTCACCCGGTTCCTCGGGCAGGGCTTCCCCGCCGCGGTCTACCGTGCGCGCCACTGGTGGGTACCCACGGCACTGATCTCCACCGCCATCGGGATCCTCCTGGGCTGGTGGATAGGCACGCACCCCGAGGTGCAGTCGACCATCGCGGCCCCCAGCCAGCTGCGCGAGCTGACCCGGCCCGGCGGCGAGTACGAGACCTATTACTCGAGCCACCCCGCGGCCTCCTTCGCCGCCCAGGTATGGACAAACAATGCCGAGGCTGCAGCGATGTGCCTGGTCCTGGGTGTCTTCCTGGGCCTGCCCGTCCTCTGGATCCTCTTCGAGAACATGCTCAACCTGGGTGTCGGGTTCGGCCTGATGTCCTCCGCCGGCCGCCTCGACACGTTCCTCGGCCTGGTCCTCCCGCACGGTCTGCTCGAGCTGACCGCGGTCTTCGTCGCCGCCGGCACCGGCCTCCGCCTCGGCTGGACACTCATCGACCCCGGTCCGCGCAGCCGCCGCGCCGCGCTCGCCGAAGAGGGCCGGGCCGCTGTGGGCATGGCGATCGGCCTTGCCCTGGTCCTGTTCGTCTCCGGCGCCATCGAAGGCTTCGTCACTCCGTCCGGCCTGCCCACCTGGGCCCGTATCGGGATCGGGGTCGTGGCCGAGCTGGCATTCCTGGCGTACGTCTACGTCCTCGGCGGTCGCGCGGTACGAGCCGGCGAGACGGGCGACCTGGAAGCGGCCGAGCGCAGCGCGACCGTACCTACGGCCGCCTGATGTGCGTCCAGCCCCTGTGACCTGCTAGTCTCCTCTTCGCCCCGCAAAACCCGTTGACACGGGCGGAGTGGGGAGGTAGATTCAATGAGTTGCCTAGAACTGGACAAGTTCGGGGCTGATCGCTAGAATCGACCTGCTCCCCAAGAAGTCGCGAATGCGATTCGGAGGAGCACCCCGATTACTCAGAAATGAGCGGCCGGTCTGACCGGCCAAAAACTTCTGATAAAGTCGGAACCGCCGGAAAGGAAACCGCGAGAGCGGGAACCTGGAAAGCACCGAGGAAATCGGATCGAGAAAAGATCTGATAGAGTCGGAAACACCGAAGGGAAGCCCGGAGGAAAGCCC
>NZ_JBFAET010000396.1:0-3488 GCF_040642095.1 Streptomyces sp. NPDC020362 | reverse complement strand
CCGAGGCTGGGACCTGGACAAGCTCTACGACCCCGACCCCGACCAGCCGGGAACGTCGTACACCCGCCACGGCGGATTCCTCCACGACGCGGACCGGTTCGACCCCGGCTTCTTCGGCATGTCACCGCGCGAGGCCACGGCCACGGACCCGCAACAGCGGCTACTGCTGGAGACCGCCTGGGAGACCTTGGAGAACGCCGGTGTCGACCCGATGGCCCTCAAGGGAAGTCGTACGGGCGTGTTCACGGGCACCATGAACAACGAGTACGCCGCACGGCTCGCCGGGCCCCCACAGGAGTTCGAGGGTTTCCTGCTGACCGGCAATCTGAGCAGTGTGGCCTCCGGGCGTATCTCCTACACCCTGGGGCTGGAGGGGCCCGCCATCACCGTGGACACGGCATGCTCCTCTTCGCTGGTCGCCCTGCACATGGCGGCGGGCGCCCTCCGACAGGGTGAGTGCGACCTCGCGCTCGCCGGCGGCGCCACGGTGATGCCCGGCCCTTCCACCTTCGTCGAGTTCTCCCGGCAACGTGGTCTGGCGCCCGATGGCCGGTGCCGGCCCTTCGCGGCGTCCGCGAACGGCACCGCCTGGTCGGAGGGCGTGGGCCTGGTCCTGCTGCAGCGGCTGTCGGACGCCCGGCGGGACGGCAACAGGATCCTGGCCGTCCTGCGCGGCTCGGCCGTCAACCAGGACGGGGCGAGCAACGGACTGACCGCTCCGCACGGTCCCTCCCAGGAACGGGTGGTCTGGCAGGCTCTGGCCAACGCGGGCCTGCGCTCCGCCGACGTGGATGCCGTGGAGGCGCACGGCACCGGCACCTCACTCGGCGACCCCATCGAGGCGGGGGCGCTGCTCGCCACGTACGGACAGGGACGACCCGCGGACCGGCCTCTATGGCTCGGCTCGTTGAAGTCCAACATCGGCCACACACAGGCCGCCTCGGGCATCGGCGGCGTCATCAAGATCGTCGAGGCCATGCGGCACGGCGTTCTTCCGAAGACTCTCCACGTCGACGAGCCCACCCCGCACGTCGACTGGTCGGCCGGGGCGGTCCGGCTGCTGACCGAGGCCCGGCCGTGGCCCGAACCCGACGGCCGGCCCCGGCGCGCCGGCATCTCGTCCTTCGGTGTCAGCGGCACCAACGCGCATGTCGTCATCGAGCAGGGCCCCGTCGCCACCACAGAGCCCGAGCTCGGCGACGCACCGGTCGAAGGCTCCGCGGTGGCGTGGATCGTGTCGGGAGCGGACGAGGCGGCGCTGCGCGCGCAGGCCGAGCGGCTGCATGCCCATGTGACCGAGCACCCCGGACTGCGAGTCGCCGACGTGGCGTTCTCCCTGGCCACGACTCGCGCGTCACTGCGGCACCGGGCTGCGGTCGTCGGGTCCGACCTCGACGGCCTGCTGGGCTCCCTCACGGCCCTCGCCGAGGGCGGTGCCCCGCCCACCGTGGTGCGGGCGGCACCCGCCCCCCACGGCAAGATCGCGTTCCTCTTCTCCGGTCAGGGCAGCCAGCGGCTCGGCGCCGGCCGTGAGCTCTACACCACAGCGCCGGTCTTCGCGCGAGCCCTGGACGAGGTGTGCGCCCATCTCGACCCCCTCCTCGACCGGCCGTTGAAGAAGGTGCTGTTCGCCTCGGAGGACTCCGAAGACGCGGTCATGCTGGACCGAACCGCCTTCACGCAGGCCGCGCTCTTCGCGGTCCAGGTCGCCCTCCACCGGCTGGTCGAGCACCATGGCCTGGTCCCCGACCATCTGCTCGGCCATTCCATCGGTGAGGTCACCGCCGCTCACCTGGCCGGGGTGCTGGACCTGGCGGACGCGTGCCGTCTGGTGGCCGCGCGCGGCAGGCTGATGCAGGCCGTCGGTGAGGGTGGGGCGATGGCCGCCCTGCAGGCGGGCGAGCAGGAGGTTCGTGACTCCCTGGCCGGCCTGGGTGACGCGGTCGTGATCGCGGCCGTCAACACTCCCCGAGCCACCGTCGTCTCGGGCGACGAGGAGGCCGTCGAGCAGGTCGGCGCCCACTGGCGCTCCCTGGGGCGCAAGACCCGGCGTCTGAATGTCGGCCACGCCTTTCATTCCCCCCATATGGAAAAGATCCTCGGCGAGTTCCTCGAAGAAGTGGCAGGCCTGGCGTTCCACGCCCCCCGTATCCCCGTCGTCTCCAACGTGACGGGCGTGCAGGCCACCCAGGAGCAGTTGCGCTCGCCGGGGTACTGGGCGCGCCACATCCGTGAGACCGTCCGGTTCGCCGACGGTGTCGCCTTTCTGGAGCGCGAGGGCGTCACCGACTACCTGGAGATCGGTCCCGACGCGGTACTGACAGCTCTGGTCCAGGACTGCCTCACCACACCGGCCGCGGCCCTGGCCCCCGTGCTGCGCGCCGGCCGGCCGGAGGGCGAGACGGTGGCCGCCGCGCTGGTGCTTGCATACCTGCGTGGTCACCCGCTCGACCGGGCTGCGCTGTTCCCGCGCGGCCGGAGTGTGCAGCTGCCGACGTACGCCTTCCAGCGCTCGCGGCACTGGCTGGAGAACGCGCCGGTGGCGGCCGACGCCTCCGGACTCGGCCTCTCACCTGCCGACCACCCGCTGCTCGGCGCGGCACTCGGCATGGCGGGGCGTGACGAGACCGTGTTCACCGGCCGCCTGTCGCGGGCGACACACGGCTGGCTGACCGACCACGCCGTGTTCGGCACGGTCGTACTGCCGGGCACGGTCCTGGTGGAAATCGCGCTGCGCGCCGCCGACCAGCTCGGCTGCGGACGCGTCGACGACCTGACGCTCTCCGCTCCGCTGCCGCTGCCCGAACGCGGCGGCATACGGCTCCAGGTGGTGGTCGGCGCGGCGGACGACTCCGGGCACCGCCCCGTGTCGGTCCACTCGTGCCCGGACGAGCCAGGACAGCCGTGGACCCTGCATGCCGAGGGCACTCTCGCCCCGGACCGTGAAGAACCCGCGGCCGAGCCACCGGTGTGGCTGCCGGCCGGTGCCCGGGAACTGCCGCTGGACGGGGTGTACGACCGTCTGGAGGAGCACGGTTACCGCTACGGCCCCGCCTTCCGTGGGCTGCGGCGCGTCTGGCGCGCCGAGGGTGAGCTCTTCGCAGAGGTGGCCCTGCCCGACGAGCAGCGTGCCACGGCGGGCGACTTCCTCCTGCACCCCGCCCTGCTCGACACGGCGCTGCACTCTCTGCTGCCGGGCGTCGGGGGCCCCGATCGCGGCCCGTTCCTGCCGTTCACCTGGGCAGGAGTGACCCTCCACGCAGCGCACGCGTCGCTGCTGCGCATGCGCCTGACGTGGCGGGGGAACGAAACGGTCTCTCTGACCGCCACGGACGAGTCCGGCGCCCCGGTGGCCACCGTGGACTCGCTGGTCCTGCGACCGCTGTCCCGCAAGAGCTTCGGCCGGGCTACCCACATTACGGGGGACGGCCTGTTCCGGGTCGAGTGGAGCAGTGCGCCTGCCGCGAGCCAAGCCGCTCGGATCCGCG
>NZ_JBFAET010000395.1:0-3492 GCF_040642095.1 Streptomyces sp. NPDC020362 | reverse complement strand
GCGTTCCGACGCAGGCCTGCCGCACCGTTCCCTGGCCGTGCGTACGGCCAGGGACGCGGACGCCCCGATCGGCGTGCTGGGCGAACTCGTGGTCACCGGCCGCGGACTCGCGCTGGGGTACCTCGGCGACAGCGAGCGCACCGGGCCCACAAGGGTGGCCCCCGGCCGGTACGGCAAGGCCGTGTCCCGCTACCGCACCGGTGACCTGGCCAGGCACACCCCGGACGGGACGATCGACATCGTGGGCCGCAGGGACCGCCAGGTGACGGTCTCGGGCTACCGCGTGGAACTCGACGGCGTCGAACGCGCCCTGGCCGGCGTCCCCGGCGTACACACCTGTGCCGTCGGCCTGGACGGACCGGACCGGGCCGACGACCTCATCGCCTGGTACCAGGCGGAACAGCCGCTGCACCCTTCCGACCTGCGGGCGGCGCTACGGCAACGGCTGCCCCAGTGGGCCGTGCCGACGCTGTTCGTACAGGTGGAGCAATGGCCCGTCACCCACAACGGCAAGGTGGACCTCGCAGCGCTGCGCCACCTGGCGGAAGATGCCCGGGAGCATCCCGCGCTACCCGAGGACGCGCCCGGACCGACGCCGTCGCTGGCCCAGCGCATCGCCGACCATGCCCGCGGGCTCGCCGCCGAACGGCTCGAAACCGGCGCCGGCCTCGGCGCGGACACGGAGTTCTTCCGCGCGGGCCTCACCTCGCTGGACCTGCTGCAGCTCTATCGCCTGCTGGTCGCCGAGGAGGGCCTGCGCTTCCCGCTCACCGACATCTTCAGGTTCCCCACTCCGCGCCGGCTGGCTGCGCACCTCACGGACGCACCGGGCCCTACGTCCCCGAGGCCCGCCCCGGCGCCGCCCACCCTCGTGAGCGCGTCCGGGGTCGATGAGCGCGCCCGTCGCAGGTCCGCGCGAGCCCGCCTGAACCAGATGAAGAGGAGCTGACCTATGAGCGATCCGATCGCGATCATCGGGCTCGCCGCCCGGCTGCCGGATGCCCGGAACATCGACGACTTCTGGGCCAACCTGGTCGTGGGGCGCGACTCCGTCCACCGGCTCACGGACGAGCAGCTGGAGGCCGCCGGCGAGGACCCTCGGCTCGTGGCCCACCGCCGCTATGTGCGCGCCCGCCCCCTGCTGGACGACGTATGGCACTTCGACCACCGCTACTTCGGCATGTCGGAACGCGAGGCCCTGCTGCGCAACCCGCAGCACCGACTGTTCCTGGAGCTGTGTTCGACAGCCCTCCAGCACGCCGGACAGGTGCCCGACGACGATGTGCAGATCGGTGTCTACGGCACCTGCGCCTCCGACCGCTACGCGGAGGACCACATCCGGGCGAACCCCGATCTGATGCCGCTGGTCGGCGAGACCGGGCTGATGCTCAACAACAATGCGGACTACCTGGCCACGTTCGTCTCGCACCGGCTGGGCCTGACCGGTCCCGGCATCACGGTCCGCACCGCCTGCTCCTCGTCCCTGGTGGCGGTCCACCTGGCCTGCCAGGGGCTGCGCCTGGGCGACTGCGACGTCGCCGTCGTCGGTGGCGTCGAGATCGAGATGCCGTACGGCCGCGGCTACAAGCATGTGCGGGGCGGTATCGAGTCGGCGGACGGCCGCTGCCGACCGCTGGACGCCGAGGCCAGTGGCACGGTCTTCGGCAGCGGTGGGGGCGTCGTCGTCCTCAAGCGACTGGAGGACGCGATCGCCGACGGCGACAGGGTCCATGCCGTGGTCCGGGGCTCCGCGGTCAACAACGACGGCTCGGACAAGGCCACCTTCACCTCGCCGAGTGCGAGCGGGCAGCAACGGGTCATCGCCGAGGCCCTCGCCGCGGCCGGGGTGGACGCCGCCGACCTCGGCTATGTCGAGTTGCACGGGACGGCGACCCAGGTCGGCGATCCCGTCGAGGTGCAGGCCCTCGCGGAGGCGATGCGCTGCATGACCGACCGGGAGCTGCCGGAGCGGGCCTGCGTCATCGGCTCGGTGAAGTCCAACATCGGGCACCTCGGGCCCGCGGCCGGCATCGCCGGCCTGATCAAGACCGTGCTCGCGCTGTGCCACGAGCAGATCCCTCCCACGGCCAACTTCCATTCGCCGAACCCTCTGCTGAACCTCTCCGAGTCGCCCTTCCGGGTGGCGGACCGGCTGCTGCCGTGGCCGCGCGGAGGCGCCGGCGCACCCCGCCGCGCCGGGGTCAGCTCCTTCGGCTTCGGCGGCACCAACGCCCACGTTGTCGTGGAGGAGGCGCCCGAGGTTCCTGCCCGCGGCGAACCCCGATGGAAGGACGACGAGTTGCTGGTGTGGTCGGCCCACGACGACACCGCACTCGCCCTCCTGCGCAGCGGCTTCGCCGACACCCTCGCGGATGCCGGGGACGCGTTGCCGGACGTGGCCTTCACCGCACAGGTCGGACGGGCCGCGCTGCCCGTACGGGCCGCGCTGCGGGTGTCCTCGGCCGAAGAAGCAGCAGCCCTCCTGTCGGATCCGGCGGGAAGGGTCACCGCGTGTTCCGACGGTGTCGTACGCGAACCCGTGCTGCTGTTCCCCCCACTCGAAGCCGCGGGTCAGCGATACGCGCCCCGGCTCGCCGAGCGGCTGCCCGGCTACGCCGAGGCCTGGCGGGAGTGCGTGCAGCACCTGGCCGGCCGGTCGGGCCCCGATGCCGCGTCCGCGCGCGGGCCACGCACCGCGACAGCGACCGGCTTCGCCTCACAGTACGCGCTCGCCAAGGCCCTGACCGGGCTGCTGCCCGAGGCCTCCCGAGTGTCGGGCACCGGCTCCGGAGCGATCACCGCAGCGGTGGTCGGCGGGACTCTCGGCCTCGTCGACGCCGTGCGCATGCTGGAAGAGGGCACGTCGCCGCCACCGTCGCCGACGTCGCCCTCCGAGTTCCCGCTGTGGGTGCTGTGCGCCCCCGGAAGCGCCGGTGCGGACCCCGCGCACCTGGCGGGGCCGGTCGTCACGGCCCTGGCACAGACCGGCCCCGAGGACGACTGGCGGGCGCTGCTGGACACCCTGGCCACGGTGTGGGCGGGCGGCGGCACCGTCGACTGGATCTCGCTTCCCCGCCCCCGGAAGACGGGCCGGGTCCCCATGCTCACGTACCCCTACCAGAGACAGGAGTTCTACGTGCCAGCGTTCACAGGTGCGGAGGTCGAGCGGCATGCCGCAGCTCGCGGATGAGACCGCCCGGCCCGACACCGTCCCCGACTGGTGCCGGGACGACTGGCCGCAGACCGTCCTGGACCTCGTCGACGGGCAACTGTTCGCTGCCGGACTCCGGCGGACCGGCCCGGCCGTACCCGTACGGCAGTGGGCGATCTCCGCCGTACTGCAGATCCCGACCACTGCGGGCACCGTCTGGTTCAAGCGGGTGCCGGACCTGTTCGCCCATGAGGGAAGGGTCATGGCCTGGGTCGCCGGCCGGCGGCCGGGCATCGCCCCGAGCGTGCTCGACGCAGGGGACGGCTGGCTGCTCAGCGCGC
>NZ_JBFAET010000394.1:0-3583 GCF_040642095.1 Streptomyces sp. NPDC020362 | reverse complement strand
CTCCACTCGGAGTCCGCCCAGTTCCACCTGGCACTGATACGTGGCTGCCGCCGTATCTGACATCTGCCCGCCCTCAGGTCTGGCGTCACGGGACGATCCGCCCGCCCCGCGATCATGGACATCGTGGCAGGCCGAACCCACGGCGAACACGAAATTCACCCATTTGAGCAAGGCGGTTGAGCGGACCGGCGATCGACTCGCCCGTCGTTGCACTCCAGCACCGCCAGGTCCAGCCGCCCGGTTCGCACGCAGGTCAGCCGCGTCACCGCCCGGGTCTTTGGCGGCTGGGCGTCCAGCAGGTCCATGAAGGCTCCCGAGGACGGATCGCCTCCGGCTCGCTGTGGTGGGGCAGCGCAACCTGCAGACGGAAGAACACCTCCGGTGGTAATGGCCGGGTGACCTACTGGATGCTCCAGCGGTGCGGGTGGGTGGGATCTTCGGGGCAGGCGAAGATGTTGAGTTCGCCCCAGCGGCCCACGGTGACCTTGGTCGGCGTGGAGTACTGGTGTGTGGGCAGATCCTGTTCTTCCAGCGGCTTCCAGCTGCCGCTGCCGCCGTCCCATTCCGAGCTGTCGATGGTCAGCAGCAGGTGCATCGGTGTCGAGCAGGCCCGGCAGTTCATGGGCGACGGGTCGGTGGTGTGCCAGGAGGCGAAACCGCCGACGCGCCAGCCTGGTGGGATGGACAGGTCGTACTGGTAGTCCACCGGTGCGGCGGCATCTTCGTCCGCCGACTGCTCGGCCTCCTCCTCCAGGGCCTCTTCCCAGGCGTCGATCCGGGCCGACAGGTCCTCCGGGAGGAGACCGGCAAACGGGTAGGCGGTGACCTGCTCCGGATGCAGTACGCACGGTTCGGGTACGTAGCCCTCGAAGCCCACGACCTGTGGCTGTGGCGGTGACGTCAGCGCCTCGGTGACCTCCCATGATCGGCGCCAGCGCAGGTCGAGCAGCATGCCGTGGCCGGTCGGGCCGTGCGCGTCGAAGGGGCACCAGAACACCTGGAGCAGATCGCAGCCGTCCGGCCCGGCCGGCAGGTCGGGGATGTCACTCCGGTACAGCTGCGCAAGGCCGATCAGAGGCAGTGGATCCCCCACAGCGGCCTCCTGAACGCGGTGCTTGTGGTCCAGCTCCTGCAACAACTGGCGTTCCTCGTTTGTGGGGCCGGGGTTGGCTTCACGGAGCCACGCAGCGGCCAGGATCTGCCGCCGCCTGTGGATGTCCTCCGGACGCCGGCCACGGGCATGGCCGTGCGACTCGGTGCACACGGGCCAGGACTCGTTCGCGGGCCACAGCAGCGGACCGCCCACAGAACTGGCCGTCGCTTCTGGACGGCCCGGGCGCGGATGGAGCCGGGTGGTGGTGCCTCGGTGGGCTGCCAGCTCCGGGAAGAGCGCCTCGACATCGAGCGGGCGCGGCGGTGTCGTCCTCAACATGCACGAGACCCTAAACAGGCGCCAGCCGCGATGATTCAGCGGCCCTGGATCATTCAGGTGCGCGGCGCAGTACGACCGGAAACGTGTCATGCACGATCACAGGCGCTCCCGCCAGGCTCAGGGCGGGTGTCTGTCACATCCGTGTGTGCTGGTCCGTCAGTGGAGTGAAGTTGCTGACTCCGGATGCCTGCTGCCTCGTGCGGGCGTGAAGCGTCATAGCCATGTCACCAGCTGCCCCTTGTCCGGCTACGTGGCTAGGGCGTCCGCTATCGGCCCCACCGAGGCGATTCCAACTGGCCCCACGTTGCAGATGGTTGGTGAAGATCGGGCGTCTCGAGGTGGACCCAGAGGGCGGCTTCAACTGGCCCCCGGATGCGGTTGTAGTCGCACCCGGGCCTCGGCATGATGGATGCCGCATGCCGCGAGTTGCCGCTGACCATCACCTCTCGTGATGGGCCCAGCCAGGAGTCATGTCGCGATATAGCGTTAGCCTGCTACTTGCGTCGCTGCCTGCGTCGCGCGGAGACGTTCGACAGGACCAGGACGGAAGCATGTCGGGAGAGATGTCGCCCACCGAGAAGCACTCCGGCCCCGGCTCGTCGCCCGAGCTGCGCGCCTCGCACGCCGACCGGGACCGAGCGGTGGATGTGCTGCGTATCGCGGCGGGGGATGGTCTGCTGACCGCAGACGAGTTGGACGAGCGCCTGGAAGCCGCCCTGTCGGCGCGGACGCTGAGCGAACTGGCCACGCTCACCGTCGACCTGCCGTCTGTGTTGACCGCTGAGGCAGAAGTCTCGGAGGTCAAGGACGTGGTCCGGATCGAACAGGTCCACAGTGGTGCGGTCGAGCGGACGGGCCGCTGGGTGCTGCCGCGGCGGCTGGAGCTCGCGGTGACCTGGTGTGACGTGACGCTCGACTTTACCGAGGCCGTGATCACGCAGGACACCCTGCGGATCGACGTGGCCATGGCGGGCAAGAGCCTGGCGCTGGTCACGAGGCCGGGCGTCGAGGTCGGTGTCGACGGCCTGACCCTGGTCCACTGCAAGCTTAAACACCGCCGCATGCCGACGCCCCCGGACGCGCCGGTCACGCTTCGCGTGGAATTGGTCGGCCAGAAGGCTCACGGCAAGGTCGTGGTGCGGCCCCCGCGGCGGACGTTCTGGCAGTGGCTGCTGCGCAGGCCCTTGCCTCTCTCTTCAGGTGATTGACTCCATGGTTGTGAACTGCCGGCTGAGTGGTCGGTGAGGTCTCCTGAGCCCGGCGACGCTCTGGTATTGCGGGGGCGCCCGCTGCCGAAGTGAGTCTGGTCAGCTCGACAGCTTGGTCCGGTTGACTTTGCTGCGGGCGAGCCTGTAGGACTCGGTTCCAGTCTCGATGAGAGTGGCGTTGAAGGTGAGTCGATCCACGATCGCTGCGCACAGCCGAGGATCAGTAAAGGTCTTAGAGGTCCCAACAAAGGCGTTGGACGTGGCGGTGTGTGATGAGGCAGGTGGCGAGGCCGAGGATGGCTTCGTGGATGTCGTCGCGTCGTTCCCAGCGGATCCGGAGGCGGCGGAAACCGTGGAGCCAGGAGATCGTCCGCTCCACGACCCAGCGGAAGGCGCCCAGGCCCGTGCCGTGTTGCCGGCCGCGTTCGGCGATCACGGGACGGATGCCCCGTTGCCAGAGCAACCGCCGGTACTTGTCGTGGTCGTAGCTGCGGTCGGCGAACAGCATGTCGGGCCGTCGTCTGGGCCTGCCGACGACGCCGGCCACGGCCGGGACCTTGTCCAGCAGGGGCAGCAGCTGGGTGACGTCGTTGCGGTTTCCGCCGGTCAGCGACACCGCGAGCGGGATGCCCTGGCCGTCGGTGAGGATGTGGTGCTTGCTGCCCGGCCGTGCGCGGTCGACCGGGCTGGGGCCGCTTTTGGGCCCTGCCGGGCCGCCCGCACGTGGGAGGAGTCGATCACCGCCCGCGACCAGTCCAGCTGTTTCGCGGACCGCAGCTTCTTCAGCAGCACCAGGTGCAGTTCGTCCCACACCCCCGCCTCGTTCCAGGCGGCCAGACGGCGCCGGCAGGTCATGCCCGAGCCGAAGCCCAGCTCCTGCGGCAGGTACTCCCACTGAATGTGCAGCACGAACAGAATCCCGCACAAGGCCTGCCGGTTCGGC
>NZ_JBFAET010000393.1:0-3617 GCF_040642095.1 Streptomyces sp. NPDC020362 | reverse complement strand
TTGGTGGCGGGTCTGGCGCGGGCGTTCGTGCACGGTGTGGCCGTGCAGTGGGCTGCCGTGGTGCCGAAGGCGGACCGTGTCGAGCTGCCGACGTACGCCTTCCGGCACGAGCACTACTGGCCGCAGGGTGAACTGCACCTGCCGACCGGGGCGGTCGCGGGCGGCGACGGCGCGGGTACGGAGGCCGAGGCGCGGTTCTGGGCGGCCGTCGAGGGCGGGGACCTGACACAGCTCGCCGACACGCTCACGGTGGACGGCGACCGCCCGTTGAGTGAGTTCCTGCCGGCGCTCGCGGCGTGGCGGCGCAGCGAGCAGGACCGGTCGGTGACGGCCGGCTGGCGCTACCGCACCGGCTGGGCGCCGGTGACCGAGCCCGCCCCCCGCGCCCTGTCGGGAGTCTGGCTGGTGGCGGCCCCTGCCGGAATCGCCGGAGACACGGTGCAGGAGTGCGTGGCGGCGTTGCGCGGCCGTGGCGCCGAGGCGGTCCTGGCCGAGGTCGCGGCCTCGGCCGTGGAGCGGGCCGACGTGGCCGCGCTGCTCGGCCGGGCGCTGGAGGGCACCGAGCCGTCCGCCGTCTCCGGCGTGGTGTCGCTGCTGGCCCTGGACGAGACGCCGCTGCCGGACCACCCGGTGGTGGCCGGTGGCCTGGCGGCCACGCTCGGCCTGGTGCAGGCCCTCGGCGACGTCGGCATCGAGGCGCCCCTGTGGATCCTCAGCCGCGGCGCCGTCGCGGGCGGTCCGGGCGAGGTGCCGCCGAACCCGGTGCAGGCGCAGGTGTGGGGCCTCGGCCGGGTCGTGGCGCTGGAACACCCCGACCGGTGGGGCGGGTTGGTCGACCTGCCTGCCGTCCTCGACGAACGGGCCGGTGCCCGGCTGGCCGCAGTGGTCGCCGGGTGCGGCGAGGACCAGGTCGCGATCCGCCCGGCCGGGATCCTCGGCCGCCGCCTGACCCGCGCAGCGCAGCCCCGCTCCCACGCCGAACCCTGGACGCCGCGCGGTACGACGCTCATCACGGGCGGCACCGGCGCGATCGCCGGGCACGTCGCCCGGTGGGTGGCCGGACGCGGCGCGCCCCGCGTGCTGCTGACCAGCCGCTCCGGTCCCGCGGCGGCGGGCGTGGCGGCGACGGCCGCCGAACTGGCAGCCCAGGGCACCCGCGTGGACGTCGTGGCCTGCGACGTCCAGGACCGCGCCGACCTGTCCGGGCTGCTGGCCCGGGCCGCGGACGACGGACCCGCGGTGTCCTCCGTGATGCACACCGCGGGAGCGCTGGACGACGGTGTCGTGGACCGGCTCTCCGCCGCACGGCTGGAGACGGTGCTGGCGGCGAAGGCCACGGGCGCGGCCCTGCTCGACGAGCTGACGTCCGGCCTCGACCTGGACGCGTTCGTCCTCTTCTCCTCGTCCGCCTCCACCCTGGGCACGGCGGGGCAGGGCAACTACGCGGCGGCGAACGCCTTCCTGGACGCCCTGGCCGAGAACCGGCGCGGCCGCGGCCTGGCCGGTCTCGCCGTGGCCTGGGGCGCCTGGGCCGGCGGAGGCTTCGCCGGGACCAGCGAAGCCGTGCGCGCCCGCGTCAAACGGGGCGCGATGCCCCCGATGGACCCGCACCTGGCCGTACGCGCGCTGGGCGAGGCCCTCCAGGGCCCTGATGCCGTCGTGACCGTGATGGACGTCGACTGGGCGCAGCTCACCGCCGCGCCCGGCGCGGCGGACATACGGGAGATGCCGCTCGTCCGCGACCTGCCCGAGATCCGCCGCCCGGCCACCGCGGCCGCCGCCCCCGAGATCGCCGGCGAGGGCGCGCTGGTACGGCGGCTGACCGGCCTCGGCCGGGCCGAACAGGAGCGGGCACTCACCGACGTGGTGCGCGCCGAGGCTGCCGCGGTGCTCGGGCACGCCTCGGCGGAGGCGGTGCAGGACCGGCGGGCGTTCAAGGAACTCGGCTTCGACTCGCTCACGGCGGTCGAACTGCGCAATCGGCTGAACGCCGTCACCGGGCTGCGGCTCCCGGCCACGCTGGTCTTCGACTACCCGACGCCGGCGGTGCTGGCCGAGTTCCTGCGCGCCGAGATGACCGGCCGGCAGGAGGGAGCCGCCGAGGCCGCCCCCGTCGTCGCGGTCGCTGCCGACGAGCCGCTGGCCATCGTCGGCATGGCGTGCCGGTTCCCGGGAGGCGTGGGCAGCCCGGAGGAGTTCTGGGACCTGCTGGCCTCCGGCGGCGACGCCGTCGGCGCCTTCCCGACCGACCGCGGCTGGGACCTGGAAAGTGTCTACGACCCGGACGCGCAGAGCACCGGCACCTCCTACACGCAGTCCGGCGCCTTCCTGCGGGAGGCCGCGGACTTCGACGCCGGCTTCTTCGGCATCAGCCCGCACGAGGCGCTGGCGATGGATCCGCAGCAGCGCCTGCTGCTGGAGGTGTCGTGGGAGGCGCTGGAGCGGGCCGGGATCGACCCGAGCGCGCTTCGCGGCAGCGCGACCGGCGTGTTCGCGGGCGGCTTCGCCTCCGGCTACGGCATCGGCATGGCCCTCACCGGTCGGCACGCCTCCGGGGTCGACGGGCACCTGATGACCGGCAACGCCACCAGCGTGCTGTCCGGCCGCGTGTCCTACGTGATGGGCCTGGAGGGCCCGGCGGTCACCGTGGACACGGCATGCTCCTCCTCCCTCGTCGCGCTCCACCTGGCCGCACAGGCGATCCGGTCGGGCGAGTGCTCGCTCGCGCTCGCCGGTGGTGTCACCGTCATGGTGACGCCGAGCACCTTCATAGACTTCTCCCGGCAGCAGGGTCTGTCGGCCGACGGCCGCTGCCGCGCGTTCTCCGCGGACGCCGACGGCACCGGCTGGGCCGAGGGCGTGGGCGTACTCGTCGTGGAGCGGCTGTCGGACGCCCTGCGCAACGGCCACCAGGTGCTGGCGGTGGTCCGCGGCACCGCGGTCAACCAGGACGGTGCCTCCAACGGCCTGACGGCACCGAACGGCCCCTCGCAGCAGCGCGTCATCCGCGCCGCCCTCGCGAACGCCCGGCTGTCACCGGCCGACGTCGACGTCGTCGAGGCACACGGCACCGGCACGAAACTGGGCGACCCGATCGAGGCGCAGGCACTGCTCGCCACGTACGGGCAGAACCGCCCGGAGGACCGGCCCCTGTGGCTCGGCTCGGTGAAGTCGAACATCGGGCACACACAGGCGGCGGCCGGTGTGGCCGGTGTGATCAAGATGGTGCTGGCCCTGCAGCACGGCGAGTTGCCGCAGACGCTGTACGCGGACGAGCCGTCGCCGCACGTGGACTGGTCGGCGGGCGAGGTGAAGCTGCTCTCGCAGCCGCTGCCGTGGCCGGTCGACGGCCGGGTCCGCCGCGCCGGTGTCTCGTCGTTCGGCCTCAGCGGCACCAACGCGCACGTCATCGTCGAGGAGGCCCCCGAGCCGACCGAGGCCGACGTGGACGCGGACACGAACGGCGGCGGCGAGGGGCACGCCCCCGCGTCCCTCGGGACCGCCGGCCCGACCGCCTGGGTGGTGTCGGGGCGCTCCGCCGCGGGTCTGACCGCGCAGGCGGGTCGGCTGCGGGAGTGGGTGCGGGCTCGTCCGGAGCTGGAACCTGCCGCGGTGGG
>NZ_JBFAET010000392.1:0-3636 GCF_040642095.1 Streptomyces sp. NPDC020362 | reverse complement strand
GGCACGCTGGAGCGGGACAACGGCGGTGCCTCGCGGCTGATCACCTCGCTCGCGCAGGCGTACGTCGCCGGGCTGAGCGTGGACTGGAAGACGGTGCTGCCCGCCGCGGACTGGGTCGACCTGCCGACCTACGCCTTCCAGCATCAGCGGTACTGGCTGCAGGCCGCGGCCGCGGCCACGACCGCGCCCACGCTCGGCGGCGACGGTGCGAGTACGGCGGCGGAGGCGCGGTTCTGGGCGGCCGTCGAGGGCGGGGACCTGGCCCACATCGCGGACACGTTGGCGATCGTGGACGAGAAGCAGCTCAGCGAGGTGCTGCCGGCGCTGGCGTCCTGGCGGCGCCGCGAGCAGGACCGGTCGGCGACGGCGGGCCTGCGCTACCGCGTGGGCTGGGCGCCGGTCGCCGAGCCCGGCGCCGCACGGCTGTCCGGACAGTGGCTGGTCGTGGCCCCCGCCGGCACGGCTGCAGACGAAGTGACGCAGGGATGTCTGATGGCGCTGACCTCGCGCGGCGCCGAGTCCGTCGTCGTAGAGGTACCGGCCGGGACCGTCGACCGCACCGACGTCGCCGCGCTGCTCGGTGAGGCGCTGCGGAACGCCGGTACGGAACCCGCCGTGGTGTCCGGTGTGGTGTCGCTGCTGGCGCTGGACGAGACGCCGCTGCCGGACCACCCGGCGGTGACCGGAGGCTTGGCCGCCACGCTCGCTCTGGTGCAGGGCCTGGGCGATGCCGAGGTCGGCGCACCGCTGTGGATCCTGACCCGCGGCGCCGTCGCCGCAGCACCCGGCGAGGTGCTGACCAACCCGTTGCAGGCACAGGTCTGGGGCTTCGGCCGCGTCGTCCCCCTGGAATACCCCGACCGCTGGGGCGGGTTGATCGACCTGCCCGCCGTACTGGACGAACGGACCGGCGCGCAGCTGGTGGCCGTACTGGCCGGCTGCGACGAGAACGCGGCCGTCCTCAGGCCCGCCGGGATCCTGGGCCGCCGGCTGAACCGTGCTCCGCAGCCGTCGGCGAACGGGAAGTGGCGGCCCGAGCACACCAGCGCGCTGATCACCGGCGGCACCGGGGCGCTCGCCGGGCATGTGGCGCGCTGGCTGGCCGGCCGCGGCGCGGACCGTCTGGTGCTGACCAGCCGCTCCGGACCCGGCGCACCGGGCGCCGCGGCGCAGGCCGCCGAACTGGCCGCCCGGGGCACCCGCGTGGACGTGGTGACCTGTGACGTCGGCGACCGGTCCGAGCTGGCCGGGCTGATCGACTGGACCGGGCAGCACGGTCCTGCACTGTCCGCCGTGGTGCACACCGCGGGCGTGCTGGACGACGGCGTGATCGACCACCTCTCGCCGACACGGCTGGAGACGGTGCTGGCCCCCAAGGCCGCGAGCGCCGCCCACCTGGACGAACTCACCGCGGACCTGGACCTGGACGCCTTCGTGCTGTTCTCCTCCGTGGTGGCCACCACGGGCGGTCCGGGCCAGGCCAACTACGCGGCGGCGAACGCCTACCTGGACGCCGTGGCCGAGAACCGGCGCAGCCGCGGACTGGCCGCACTCGCCGTGGCCTGGGGCCCGTGGTCGGGCGGTGGTGTGGCCGAGGGCAACGCGGCAGCGCGGCAGCGGCTGGCCCGCAACCAGTGGGAAGGCATGATGGATCCGGACCTGGCGGTCCGGGCCCTGGCCGAGGCGCTCGACGGCACTGACACCGTGCTGACGCTGACGAACATCGACTGGTCCATCGTCCTCGCGCAGCCGCAGGCGGCAGCCGGCCTGCTGCAGGTTCCGCTGATGCGGGACCTGCCGGAGATCCACCAGCTGGCCGCGCTCCTGGCGGACGTGACCGTCGCACCGGCCGAAGGGGATCTGGCGCGACGGCTGGCCGGTATGGGCCGGGCCGAGCAGCAGCGGGTGCTGACCGAGCTGGTCCAGGGCAAGGCCGCCCAGGTACTGGGCCACGCGTCGCCCGAGCAGGTCGAGGCCGGCCGTGCCTTCAGCGAACTGGGCTTCGACTCCCTGACCGCGGTGGAACTGCGCAACGAGCTCAGCTCCGCCACGGATCTGCGGCTGCCCGCGACCCTGCTGTTCGACTACCCCAGCCCGTCCGCCCTGAGCGAGTACCTCCAGACCGAGCTGCTCGGGGCGCTGCCGGACGACACCGCGACACCGACCGCAACCCCGGCCCCGGCCGTGGCCGACGAGCCGATCGCGATCGTCGGCATGAGCTGCCGCTACCCGGGCGGCGTCGTCGACCCCGACGGAATGTGGGCGCTGCTGACCTCCGGCGGGGACGCGATCTCCGGCTTCCCGGACGACCGGGACTGGGACCTGGAGGCCCTCAGCGACCCCTCGGGCGAGGGATACACCTCCTACGTCCAGGCCGGCGGATTCATCAAGGACATGAGCGGGTTCGACGCCGGGTTCTTCGGGATCAGCCCGCGCGAGGCGCTGGCGATGGACCCGCAGCAGCGGCTGCTGCTGGAGGTGTCCTGGGAGGCCCTGGAGCGGGCCGGCATCGACCCGGAGTCGCTGCGCGGCAGCACGACCGGTGTCTTCGCCGGCGGCTACGCGTCCGGATACGGCTACGGCGTGGACGTCGAAGGCGCGGCCCACCTCATCACCGGCAACGCCACGAGCGTGCTGTCCGGCCGCGTGTCCTACGCGCTCGGCCTCGAGGGCCCGGCGGTGACGGTCGACACGGCCTGCTCGTCGTCCCTGGTCGCCCTGCACCTGGCCGCCCAGGCCCTGCGGTCCGGCGAGTGCTCGATGGCACTGGCCGGCGGCATCACGATCCTCGTGACCCCCGACGGCTTCGTCGGCTTCAGCGAGCAGAGCGGCCTGGCGATGGACGGACGCTGCAAGGCGTTCTCCGCGCAGGCCGACGGGATGGGCTTCGCCGAGGGCGCGGGCATGGTTGTCGTGGAGCGGCTGTCGGACGCCCGGCGCAACGGCCACAAGGTGCTGGCGGTGGTGCGCGGCTCCGCGATCAACCAGGACGGCGCGTCCAACGGCCTGACCGCCCCGAACGGCCCCTCGCAGCAGCGCGTCATCCGTGCCGCGCTCGCGAACGCCGGGGTGGGCGCGGCCGAGGTCGACGTCGTCGAGGCGCACGGCACCGGCACCAAGCTGGGCGACCCGATCGAGGCGCAGGCGCTGCTGGCGACGTACGGCCAGGACCGGTCGGAGGAGCGGCCGCTGCTGCTCGGCTCGGTGAAGTCCAACATCGGCCACACCCAGGCCGCCGCCGGTGCGGCCGGTGTGATCAAGATGGTGCTGGCGCTCCAGAACGAGCAGCTGCCGAAGACGCTGCACGTGGACGAGCCCTCGCCGCACGTGGACTGGTCGGCCGGGGATGTCAAGCTGCTGACGGAACCGGCGCCGTGGCCCACCAACGGCCACCCCCGGCGGGCCGGCGTCTCCTCGTTCGGACTGAGCGGCACCAACGCACACATCATCCTGGAGGAGGCGCCGGCCGCCGAGGCCCATGCACCGGAGTCCGACGGCCAGGGCGACGCCACCCACGAGGGCGCGACCACCAAGGCCGACACCTCTGCGGTGGTCGAGACCGAGGGTGTGAGCGCGTGGCTGGTGTCGGGCCGGTCGGTGAGCGGTTTGTCGGGGCAGGCGGGGCGTTTGCGGGAG
>NZ_JBFAET010000391.1:0-3692 GCF_040642095.1 Streptomyces sp. NPDC020362 | reverse complement strand
GGGCACGGTCCCCCCTGCCGTCACGGGCAACGTACTTCCGGCTGCTCAAGTCGCTTTCCGAGGGGCGTCACAGCTTCGGGGCGGCAACGACCCGACGCTCTCTGGCCGGGCGGCCGGAGGCTCCGTTCACCCCGACGCTGGCCGCCCGGCCCGGCGAAGTAGTGCAGATCGACACCACCCCGCTGGACGTGCTGGCCATCCTGGACGACGGCGTGACCGGCCGGGTCGAGCTGACGATCGCGGTCGATGTCGCCTCCCGCACCATCTGCGCGGCGATCCTGCGGCCAGCCGGAACCAAGGCCGTGGACGCCGCACTGCTGCTGGCACAGATGCTGGTGCCCGAACCGATGCGGCCCGGCTGGTCGGACGCTCTACGGATGTCGGCCTCGCTGATCCCTCACGCCCGGTTGATGAGCGCCGACGCCCGCCTGGAACACGCCGCGGCACGGCCGGTGATCGTCCCGGACACGATCATCGTGGACCGGGGCAAGGTCTTTGTTTCGGACACGTTTGTCGCGGCCTGCCGTTCGCTGGGCATGTCCTTCCAGCCCGCACGGCCGGCCACGCCGACGGACGAGGGAGTCGTGGAGCGGACGTTCGAATCCATCAACTCGATGTTCTGCCAGCACGTCGCCGGATACGTCGGCTCCGACACCACCCCGCCGTGGCCGCGACGTCCAGGCGGTCTGGACGATCTCGGAACTCGCCGATCTCTTCCACGAGTGGGTTATCGCCCGGTGGCAGACCCGCCCGCATGACGCTCTGCGCAGTCCGTTCCTGCCGGGCAAGGCCCTCTCGCCGAACGAGGTCTACGCCATGCTGGTCTCCCGCACCGGCTATCTGCCGGTCTGTCTCGGCGGTGACGACTACATCGAGTTGCTGCCCGTCGAGTGGCGGAAGATCAACAACTACGGCATCACGCTCGACTACCGCACCTACGACTGCCGGGAGTTGGGCTCCTGCCGGCGCCAGCCGTCCGGAGTGGACACCAAGGGCAACCTCTGGGAGGTCCATTACGACCCCTACGACCTGTCACATGTCTGGGTACGCGACACCCGGGCCGGAGGCTGGATCACCGTTCCCTGGACCCGGCTGGGCGCGGTCTCAGCGCCGTTCGCCGATTTCACCTGGCGCCGTGCCCGAGCCGTGCTGGCCGCCAAGGGCGCCGACGACACCGACGAGGACGCCATCGCCGTCGTCATCGACGACCTGCTGACGCGCGCCGAGAGCGGGCCCGACCGGCGGATCGCCGCCCGCACCAAGGCGGCAACGGCCGTCCCCGCACTGCCGCCGGCGCGCCGCGAACCCGAGCCCGAGACGGATCAGGAACCTGACGGCGATGGGGAGATCGCCCAGGTCATTCCGTTCGGTGTGTTCGATGCCTTCACCGACGGGAGTCGCTGATGACGCACTTCCTCGATCCGGAAGAAGTCGACCATCCGCTGACGACCAAGGAGGGCTGGACCGCCTTCACCACGGAGGCCACCACTCCGCCGGACATCCTGGCGCCCGCGGCCCTGCAGCGGCTCACCGAGGCGGAGCGAACTGCCTACGACCAGGCTCTGGAGGATTATCACGCGCAACTCGTCATCGTCTCCACGCCGACGATCCGCCATGTCACCGCGACCGGCCGCAAGCGCATCCTGCTGAACCGGCACCAGCACTCCGCCCGCCGTGGATTGATCGTCTCGGGCCCCGCCGGGACCGGGAAGACCACTGCCATCACCCAACTGGGCAAGAATTACGAACAGTTGGGTCGGCGTCGTGGCGAGATCTTGCCGGACTCGATGCCGGTCGTCTACGTCACCGTCCCGCCCGGGGCCACGCCGAAGATGCTGGCCATCGAGTTCGCACGGTTCATCGGCCTGCCGCTGCCCTCGCGGTTCAGCCAGGTCGAAGTGACCAACAAGGTCTGCGATCTGCTCTGCACACTCGGCTGCCGTCTCGTGCTCATCGACGAACTGCACAATCTCGACATCGGTACGCGGGTGGGCGCCGAGGCATCCGACCAGATCAAGTACCTGTCCGAGCGCATCCCCGCGACGTTCGTCCTGGCCGGCGTCGACGTCGAGGGCACCGGACTGTTCGCCGGACGCCGCGGCGGGCAGATCGCCAGCCGCTACACCCTCATTCCCACCAGCCCGTTCCGCCACAAGACCGAGGAACAGCGCGGCTCCTGGTGTTCCCTCGTGGCGACTTTGGAGGAGTCCCTGCGGCTGCGAGCCCACCGCCCGGGGACCTTGCTGGACCTGAGTTCCTACCTGCACGACCGCACCGGCGGAATGATCGGCAGCCTGTCCCACCTTGTCCGCGAGGCCGCCCTGGACGCCCTCTTCGACGGCAGCGAGAAGATCACCAAAGCCTCGCTGGAACGGGTCGACCTGGACGAGAGCGCCGAACAGCAGAACATTCCCCGCGCGCGCCGGCGCCGCAGACGCGGCACGAAACACGTCGCGTGACCGACCGGCCGCGGCCCCTGCCACTGACGCCGCCGCCCGTCCACCACGAGACCATCGGCTCCTACCTGAACCGCCTCGCCGACGCCAACCACCTCACCATTGGCTACCTCTCGCACCTGCTCGGCCCGTCCCGCCAACACCGCCGCGTCGACAACCGAGTCGGCTACTGGACCCCAGACGCACTGCGACGGCTCGCGACTTTGACCGGCCGGAACCCGTCATCCCTGGTCCACGCAATGCCGCCGCTCGGCTCGATCAGCGACCCGCTTCGACACCATCGGTCCGCCACAGAGGAGGTCATCGAACCGCGGCGCCGCCCTGCCTGCCGCCTCTGCATGGCCCGGCGGCACGTCCACGGGTTCGTCGTCCGCAGCACCCCGCACCACGAAGGTGTCTGCCACCGGCACAGCCGCTGGCTCCTCGGAGCAGAGCAACACGATCTGACGCTGCTGCCCGAGGTTCTGCGGGCCAACCTCCAGCACCACCGGATCGTCCGCCGGGGCGCCCATCCCTTCACCGAGCTGGCCTTCATCGACGCCCGCGACTGCCTGACCAGGTGGTTCACCGGTGAGCAGAGCCAAGAGCCTCTTCGGCAGAGGTGGAACCGCCGACTCGAAGTGCTGGGCGAGGACCCGTTCGGTGATCCCCGCCGTCCCTCCGAGCCCCGAATCGAAGTGGCCACCTACCCCGAAGTCATCGTGCTCACGGCCTGTTCACCTCCCCGCACTGGCGCGACCACCCCCAACTGCCTGCAGAGGCAGCACGCCGTTTTGGCGTTGCTCAGACTCAGCTCGGGCCGGGACTGGTCCGGAAACTGCCACCTTCACTGCGAATCCTGGAGCAGGGCGTCTCACCACCCTGACTTCAGTGAAGATCCGACTGGACCTCGGTCAGTCGATGCCTTCGACGATGCGGAAGTCGCGCTCGACGCCGTCGGAGAGGGCGACCAGCGCCTCCTGGTAGGCCGCACTCTCGTGCGCCGCGACGGCCTGCTCGAAGCTGTCGAACTCGATCAGGACGGTGCGCTCGGCGATTCCGGCGTCATGCGCCACGACCCGACCGCCACGGACGAAGGTCCGACCGCCCCCGGCCTTGACGGCCGGAGCGGCCAGCTTGTTGTAAGCAGCCAGCTTCTCAGGGTCTGAAATGGTGCGGTAGACGCTGACCCAGTAGCCCTTGGGCATGGAACCTCCAGTGTTGGGATGAGTGCATCTGTCTTACGGGTTGGTCTCG
>NZ_JBFAET010000390.1:0-3706 GCF_040642095.1 Streptomyces sp. NPDC020362 | reverse complement strand
CGGCAACGACCGTCCCGTCCGGCGCCGCAGGACGAGCCCGTTCAGGCCGAGGCGGGGGCCTGGGGGCGGCAGCCCCCGGGCAGCCGGCCGACCAGTTCCCGCACGACGGCGGCCCCGTTCAGGCTCAGCACCGACTCCGGGTGGAACTGGACCCCGCCGAACCCGGGGCCCCGGAGCGCGTGCACCTCCCCGTTCTCCGCCCGGCTCACCTCGATGCCGTGCGCCGCCAGCTCCCGCTCCGTCTCCTCGTCGCACCGGGCCACGAAGCTGTTGTAGAAGCCGACCGTCTCCGGCCGCCCGAACAGGTCGATCGTGGTCTGTGCCCCCTGGTACGGCACCTGCTTGCGGACGATCTCCAGGCCCAGCTCGGCCGCGATCAGCTCGTGGCCGAGGCAGACCCCGAGCACGCCGTACGGGTGCTCCCGGATCACCTCGGCGGCGAGCGACCGCAGGAGCCGCATCTTCGGGTCGGCGAGATCCGAGGGGTCACCCGGACCGGGCCCCAGCACCACCGGCCCCTCGTGTGCGAGCACGGTCTCCCGCAGCCCCGGCTCGTCGTACCGCCTGACGGTCACCTCCAGGCCGGCCGAGCGCAGCACATGCGCCAGCATCGCCGTGAAGGTGTCCTCGCCGTCGACGACGAGGGCGTGTCCCGACAGGGCCGCCGACCGCTCCTGCATCCGCAGCCAGAACGGCGCCAGCGACGCACGGCGCCCGTCCAGCGCGGCCCGGACCCGGGGGTCGTCGGCCAGCCGCGGCCGATCCTGCTCCGCGAAGGGCCGGGCGGGCCGTACGCCGAGGGCCGCCAGGACCCCCGCCGCCTTCGCGTGGGTCTCCGCCACCTCGCCCGCCGGGTCCGAGCCGCGCACGAGCGTGGCACCGACCGGGACGCGCAGCCGGCCGTCGGCCGAGATCTCGGCGGTACGGATCAGGATGGGTGAGTCGAGGGTCTGGGCGCCCGCAGATCCTTCCCGCCCGCCACCCGCGTACCGGCCGAGCAGGGCCAGTGCCCCGGCGTAGTAGCCGCGCCCGCCGACTTCATGGCGCTCGATCACCCGGCACGCGTTCTGCACGGGCGACCCGGTGACCGTGGCCGCGAACATGGTCTCCCTCAGGACCTCCCGCACATCCAGGGAGGACTTCCCGCGCAGCTCGTACTCGGTGTGCGCGAGGTGCGCCATCTCCTTCAGGCGCGGGCCGACGACCACCCCGCCCATGTCGCCGACGGTGCACATCATCTTCAGTTCCTCGTCGACGACCATGGACAGCTCCTCGATCTCCTTGCCGTCGGCGAGGAAGTCCAGCAGGTGCTCCGGGGTCGGCCCCCCGGCCGGATAGCGGTACGTCCCGCTGATCGGGTTCATGACCACCGTGCCGCCGGACATCCGCACGTGCACCTCGGGACTGGCGCCCACCAGCGTCCGGTCCCCGGTGTGCACCACGAACGTCCAGTACGCGCCCCGCTCGCCCTCCAGCAGCCGCCGGAACAGAGCCAGCGCGTCGGCTCGGGAGAAGCCCGGGATCCTGCCCTCGTACGTCCGCCGGATCACGAAGTTCGCGCCCTCGCCCCGGCCGATCTCCTCGCGCAGCACCCGCCCGACGATCTCGCCGTACTCCTCGTCGCCGACGTCGAAACCCCCGCCCTCGACCCGCACCCGGTGACCGGGCAGCGACCGCAGGGCGTCGGCGAGCGGGATCTCGTACGACTCCTCGGGGGTCAGCACCAGCAGCGGGGTGCCGTCGTCGCGGACGTCGAAGCCGCGCTCGCGGATCTGCCGGAACGGGACCAGCGCGAGGCCCTCCCCGGGCAGGTCGGCGAGGCGCTCACGAGGGGTGACGGGGCCGATCAGCAGCTCCACCGTGTGCTCGTCGCAGCCCGGGGCGCGACGGCGGAGCAGGGCGAAGGGGCGGGGGTCGTGCAGCAGCTGTGCCAGGTCCATGGTTCCTCTTCCTCGATGTCCGTCGACGGTGTGATCGACGGCGGTGAGGAACGACCCCGGAAACGCCGAAGGCCGCCCCTCGGGCGGCCTTCGCGAAGTGGTACGCGCAGTCAGTGGGCCGCCGGATGAGCGGTCCACCACCAGTTCTGGATCGAAAGCGCGAACATGCGACGAACCCTATCGCACGGGCTTGCTGTCCATGGAGAAAACACTTCGTCTCACGTTTCGGGCCAGACGCGGAACACGGCACACGACCCCGTAATGTTTACGAGGTGACCGTGAACGCTAAGACCAGCCCGAGCGCTGGCAACACCTGGCGAAACCTGCCCGCGGCGCAGCAGCCCGAGTACCCCGACGCCGAGGCTCTGCGCGCAGCGATCGCGGACCTCGAGTCGTATCCGCCGCTCGTCTTCGCGGGCGAGTGCGACCAGCTGCGCGCCCGGATGGCGGCCGTCGCCAAGGGAGAGGCGTTCCTCCTCCAGGGCGGCGACTGCGCCGAGGCCTTCGACGCCGTGTCCGCCGACCACATCCGCAACAAGCTCAAGACGCTGCTCCAGATGGGTGCCGTCCTGACCTACGCGGCCTCCGTGCCCGTGGTGAAGGTGGGCCGCATCGCGGGGCAGTACTCCAAGCCGCGCTCCAAGCCGACCGAGACCCGCGACGGCGTGACGCTGCCGACCTACCGTGGCGACTCCGTCAACGGCTTCGACTTCACCGAGGCCGCCCGCGTCCCGGACCCCGAGCGCCTGAAGCGGATGTACAACGCCTCCGCCTCCACGCTCAACCTGGTGCGCGCCTTCACCACCGGCGGCTACGCCGACCTGCGCCAGGTGCACGCCTGGAACCAGGACTTCGTGAAGTCGTCCCCGTCCGGGCAGCGCTACGAGCAGCTCGCGCGGGAGATCGACAACGCGCTGAACTTCATGCGGGCCTGCGGCACCGACCCGGAGGAGTTCAAGACCGTCGAGTTCTTCGCCTCGCACGAGGCACTGCTGCTCGACTACGAGTCCGCCCTGACCCGGGTCGACTCGCGCACCGGCAAGCTGTACGACGTCTCCGGGCACATGGTGTGGATCGGTGAGCGCACCCGGCAGCTGGACGGGGCGCACATCGAGTTCGCGTCCAAGATCCGCAACCCGATCGGCATCAAGCTCGGCCCGACGACCACGGCCGAGGAGGCGCTGCAGTACATCGACCGCCTCGACCCCGAGCGCGAGCCGGGCCGGCTGACCTTCATCGTCCGCATGGGCGCCGACAAGATCCGCGACAAGCTCCCCGAGCTGGTGGAGAAGGTCACGGCGTCCGGCGCGACGGTGGCCTGGGTGACCGACCCGATGCACGGCAACACCTTCGAGGCGGCCTCCGGGCACAAGACCCGCCGGTTCGACGACGTGCTGGACGAGGTCAAGGGCTTCTTCGAGGTCCACAAGGGGCTCGGCACCCACCCGGGCGGCATCCATGTGGAGCTGACCGGCGACGACGTCACCGAGTGCGTGGGCGGCGGCGACGAGATCTTCGTCGACGACCTGCACCAGCGCTACGAGACGGCCTGCGACCCCCGGCTGAACCGCAGCCAGTCGCTGGACCTGGCCTTCCTGGTCGCGGAGATGTACAGGGACCAGTGACGGTTCTGCCTCTTACCGGAGCATGAAGTGGGGGGGGGGGGGCAAAGCGATACCGCCCCCCCCCCCCATAAAAAAACACCGCAGCGGGGGGTGTTTTTGTTTTTGAGGGACAAAAAAAGGTTGTGGGTGTGGGGGTTGTTG
>NZ_JBFAET010000389.1:0-3722 GCF_040642095.1 Streptomyces sp. NPDC020362 | reverse complement strand
GACGACCTGCCGCGCGGGTACGCCGTCGCCGGCGAGGGGCAGGTCGGTCTCCTCGTCGAGGATCTCGACCACCGTGTACGGGGTGAACACGCGGTGCACACGCGGGTCTTTGCCGGGCACCGCCTTCCCGAGCAGCCCGGCGTCCACACTTGCGTAGCCCAGCGACCGGACCTGCGCCTTCGGGAACGCGCGCGCAAGCAGGGGAAGCTGGTCGCTGAAGAGGCACTCACCGCCGAAGAACAGCAGCTCCACGTCCGGGAGCGACCGGCCGGCGCAGGTGAGGCGCTCGGCGAGGGAACACAGGGTGGTGGGTGTTCCCGCGACGACCTGGGCCTGGAACTCCTCCAGGGTGGCCGCCGTGGATTCCCAGGGCGCCGCGCCTCCGATGGGGAGGCGGACGTTGGCCACCGGGGAGCGGTGCAGCGAGTCCAGGATGAAGCTGAAACTCGCGTACAGGTCACCCGCGTAGAACAGATCGGCGACCCGGTGGCCCGGGCGCAGCCCGGCATTGACCAGTCCGGCGCCGAACGCCGTGGTGAACTCCCGCCATTCCGTACGCGTGTAGTACGAGAACTTCGGCGAACCCGTGGTGCCGCCACTGCGGAAGACGGCCGCTTCGTGGAGCGGTGCGGTCAGCAGTCTGTTGTCGCGGGGGGAGTTGGCTCGCCAGAAGTGCGCCTGTGGCACCACCGGAAGATCCGTGAGGTGGGCCACATGACTGGGCAGATGAGCGTAGAGCTCACGGTAGAAAGGCGAATTGTGGCGCGCGAAGCGTATGAGCTCCGCGATTGGTTGAACGGGCATCGATTCCTGCTCGAAGGCGTGAACCGTCGGAAGGGAAAGGCCGACGGCGGTACGACGAGTGGGGCCGCGCTCCGGAATGGAGGAAGGCCTTGTCGTTGACGATGTGAATCAACGGTGCGCCCACGACGGGGAGGGCGTCCGGATCGGAAGGATATCTCAATATTCGGGACGTGCTTGCGCTAACTGGCCATGTGAGCAGGGGGCTTCGGTGCGCGAGCGGACGAGCGGAGGCCGCCTTCGGTTCCCTTCGGGCCGGAGACGACTGTCACATCAGACCCTCTTTCCATAAGCATTTGTTGAGTATTCCTCAAGTCGCCTTTATGGAATGGGGCCTGGGAGCCGTCCGGGGGCTTGGCCGAATGTGACAGGCCTGTGTGCACGGGTCGGCCGCAGGCGGTGCACGGCCTGCATGCGTTGGACCGCGGATTCGCTGCCGGCCTGCGGAGCCGTCACTTCGGTTGGGCCGTTCGGATGATGTCGGATCGATTCACCGACCGGCGCACCACCCAGGACGACAAGTTCCGGGAAGGGTGGCTCCCGCACTCCATAGCTCTGTGTGAAGGGACACCTTTTCCATGCGTCTCCGCAATGCCGCAGCCGCCGCCTTCGGCGCCTTCGTCCTGGTCCTGACCGTCCCCTCCTCCGCCTCCGCCGCGGTGGGACAGTTCCAGTACACCTACGCGGGCCCGGACGGCGCCCCCAGGACCGCGGCACTTCAAGCCCCGGGGAGCAGGAAGTGCATCACCCTTCCCGAGGTCGCGGATCCCGCAGTCGGCTCCCCGGCCCACTCCCCGCGCAACGGGACCGACGCGTTCGCGACGGTCTACACCGAGCCGAACTGCACGGGAGACTCCTTCACGCTGCACCCGCGCATCGGGTACGGCAACGAGGCCCTGAAGGTTCGGTCCGTCGTCTTCAGCTGACCGCAGACGTAGAGGAGCGGGGCGCCGTGCGTACCCGGGGGTGCGGATCGCGTCGCACCGCTTCGGCCGAAGCCGTGTCCGGCCCCGGCGGCGCTCCAGGGCTCCTGCCCGCGCAGTGCATCGCGTGGGATCGGGGCCCTGTCGCTGCGGTCGGACCACGGGCGGCAGTCCGAGGCGTGGGGTCGGACCACGGGCGGCAGCCCGAGGTGTGGGATCAGACCACCGGCGGGTTGAGGCGGGCGAAGCCTTCCTGGCGCTGGTAGGGGAAGTACGGGTAGGGCGCCGCCTTGCCGCTCGCCGCGTCGAGTCTCGCCATCTGGTCGGGCGTAAGTGTCCAGCCGACGGCACCGAGGTTCTGTCGGAGCTGCTCCTCGTTGCGGGCGCCGATGATGACGGAAGAGACGGTCGGCCGCTGCAGCAGCCAGTTGATGGCGATCTGCGGGACGGCCTTGCCGGTCTCCTGTGAGATCTCGTCGAGGGTGTCGACCACGCGGTAGAGGTACTCGTCCTCGACCGGCGGGCCGTAGTCGGCGGTCTGGTGCAGCCGGCTGCCGGCGGGGAGCGGCTGATCACGGCGCACCTTGCCGGTGAGCCGTCCCCAGCCGAGCGGGCTCCAGACGACCGCCCCGAGGCCCTGGTCGAGTCCGAGGGGCATCAGTTCCCACTCGTAGTCGCGGCCGATCAGGGAGTAGTAGACCTGATGCGCGACGTAGCGCGGGTGGCGGCACTTGTCCGCGATCGCGAGGGACTTCATCGCCTGCCAGCCGGAGAAGTTGGAGACCCCCAGGTAGCGGACCTTTCCTGCGCGGACGAGATCGTCGAGCACGGACAGGGTTTCCTCGACCGGCGTGCCGGCGTCGAAGGCGTGCAACTGGAACAGGTCGATGTGATCGGTGCCGAGCCGGCGCAGCGCGTCCTCGCACGCGGTGATCAGGCGTGACCGGGAGGAGCCCGCATCGCCCGGGCCGTCACCCGTCGGCAGGCTGGTCTTGGTGGACACGATCACCTGGTCCCGGCGGCCCTTGATCGCCTCGCCCAGCACCTCCTCGGACGCGCCGCCCGAGTAGACGTCGGCGGTGTCGAACATCGTGATCCCGGCGTCCAGGCAGATGTCCACGAGGCGGCGCGCCTCTCGCGCGTCGGTGGTGCCCCAGGCGCCGAACAGCGGTCCTCGGCCTCCGAAGGTGCCGGCGCCGAAGCTCAGCGCGGGGACCTTGAGCCCGGATGCACCCAGCCGCCTGTATTCCATGACCGCTCCTCGTCTCTTCATCCGACTCGCTAACGGTTCCAAGGTTCCGTTAGTCTGTGGGCTCAGGATAGCTCGCGGATGCGATAAACGAAACTGGGGTCCCGTTATGGGTTCGGAGGAGACGAGGCCGGGCACCGTTCGGCCCGGTGGGCGCACGGCGCGGGTGCGGGCGGCGGTGCTGCAGGCGGCCGGGGACACCCTGGCCGAGCAGGGCTTTGCCCACCTGGACCTCGCCGACATCGCGCGCCGTGCCGAAGTGGGCAAGACGACGGTCTACCGCCGTTGGGGGACAGTGACCGCCTTGGTGGCCGACCTGCTGACGGACATGGCGGAGCAGTCGCTGCCGCGTACCGAGACCGGCTCGTTGCTCGGCGACCTCAAGGCCAACGCGCGACTTGTGCAGCGCACCCTGGCCGACCCGCGGCAGGGGGCGCTGTTCAAGGCGGTGATCGCCGCCGCCACCTGTGAAGCGAAGACGGCGGAGGCCCTTCATCACTTCTACGACATCCGCGTCAAGGAGTGGGCCCCTTGCGTCCAGCAGGCCGTCGACCGGGGCGAGGTGCCCGAAGGCACCGACACCCACGAGGTGATCCGTGCTGTCTCCGCCCCCCTCTACTACCGCCTGCTGACCGGCGGCGGGCGCCTGGACGAAGCGGCTGCCGACCGGGCCGCCGAGGCCGCGGCGGCAGCCGCGCGCGCGGGAGCCTACCTGCGCAGAAATGGGCTTGACTGACGGGCCCGCACCC
>NZ_JBFAET010000388.1:0-3767 GCF_040642095.1 Streptomyces sp. NPDC020362 | reverse complement strand
TGCCTGGCCGACCCCCAGGCGAAGCAGATGTGGAGGGACCTGATGACGGCGATCCAGTACTTCTGGCGACACCCGCTCGCAGAGCAGGTACGCGAAGAAGGCCGAGAGCAGGGACTGGAACAGGGCCGGGTCGAGGCCAAGGCCGAGATGATCCTCCACATCTTTCAGTGGCGCGGCATTCAGGTGACCGAGGCAGCCCGCGAGCAGGTAGGGGCATGCACAGACATGCATCAACTTGAGGTCTGGGCCCAGCGGGCAGTGCAGGCTACGGACCTGGCGGAGCTGTTCGCCCCGTAGCAGGGATGGCAGGCGTGGGCGGATCAGCGGGGCGCGGTAGGAGTCTGCTGTGCCCCGTCGATATACGCCGAAAGGGAGAAAGGGATGCGGTAGAGGCGCCCTCGCATACGGCCCGGATAAGGGTCCCGGGCTCCGGGATGTCGACGGAATCGCCGCCGTCCTCCTGTGAGGGAGACATCTGCCGTCAAGGAAGTACTGAAGCCCTCCAGGGTTATCGAGCGAAGTCCACCGAAGGAAACTTCGATCTGTGCAGCGTTGAAACCCTGCGCAGCCCACTTCCGCGGAGGCTGAGCAGGATAGTCCGGGAGGTCCAGACGCGCCTTCGTCTTTGGCGCCCCTATCTGTCCAACTCCATTTCATGCAAACGAACCCCGGACAGGTTCGACGAGGCGCCCTGATAGGCGCGGGTGATGCCTTCGCGGTTGATCGTGAAAGATATCCACGGCACAGATGCTTGCCGTCCAGTCTCTGGAGAGGCTGTCCGGCCGCAGGGGCGGGTCCCTGTTAGATCCTGTCGCGAAACGGGGGATACCAATTCCTTGGCAATCCTTGGATGGTGTCGATTTCTGCTAGTTCATCATTTACGATCCTGAAGGACATGTAGGTTGCTGGATAATTGACTGCCGACATGGGCTGTTCTCTTGTGAGAACCTGCAGCTCGGCATTGCGCATTCCAAGAAAGTGGACGCTTGAGGTAAATCCAATGGATTCATTATGATGTACCGCGACGGCCTCCCTGGTGTGGTTGTCGCACAGGATTAGGGTCCAAGTCGTCTGCCAGCTCCCGTCGCTCAACTGCCTGAATTCACCCCATTTTGTCTTGCGTAGGGCTGACGCAGGATATGGATCTTCGTTTGGCATCAAGGGGTAATCGGGCCCAGCCATTGCGCCTCTTTGTTGATTGTTTCAAATGAGTTCGGATGGAATATTGTCTCGTCGGGAACTCCCTCACCCACTTCACGAATCAAGACATGCCCCTGATCTACGAGCCTTTGGTATGTCGCCTCAGGGAGGCGCATGATGACTACACTCGACGGGGACTGGCGATCTACCCTCAGGCCCCACTCGTAGGCCGATTGGAAACCTGGTGATTGTGCGCCATCCACTTCGTGTGTGAAGAAGTGGCCGGGTATGCTCGATGAACCGCCATTGGTAGCGGCGTGGTTGGCATCTGCGCTCAGGCCGTTCTCCGTGATATCCGTCGCAAACTTCTTGGAAGTCCCGTGAGCGAAATCACGGTAGGGTCCGAGTCCGAGAGGGTCGCTCCAGATATGTGGATTGAGGATGTACGTGGCGGGGTTGGGTGCGGGGGTGAGCCCCAGGGGATCGGGGCTGAGATAACGGGCGGTCTCAGGATCGTAGTGGCGAAAGTAGTTGTAGTGGAGGCCGGTTTCCGGGTCGTAGTACTGCCCTGGGAATCGTAGGGGGGTGTACGTGATGCTATTCGCTCCCCACGCCGTCGCCCCCCACAAGGTGCTTCGGGTGTGCCAGGCGATGTTGCCCTGTTCGTCGATGAGTTCGCTCGGCGTGCCGACGAGATCGGTGACGATGGCGAAGAAGCGGGAGTCGATCTCGTCCTGGGGGGCGTCGGCCGCGGTGATGCGTTCCGTTTGCGTCAGGGGGCGCAGGCCCTGGTGGTCCCAGGTGAGGGTGACCGGGTTCGCAAGGTTCGGAGACGTTGTCGTCTGTTCGCAGAGAGTGGTGCCGTCCCAGGTGAAGTCGATCCGCTCCACGACCGTCTCGCCGTCTGCCGCGAGGCGGAGTTTGGCGGTGCGGCGGCCAAGAGGGTCGTAGGTGTAGCGCCAGCGGGTGCCGTCCGGGGTCGTCACCGAGGTGAGGTGGTCCTCCGCGTCCCATTCGTAGCGCCAGGTGTCCGGCTTGCGGGAAAGGCGGGGCTTCTGGCGGAGGGTGATGCGTCCCAGGGCGTCGTGTTCGTAGCGGACTTGGCCGGCGCGCGTGATGCGCGTGCCGGTGTACTCCCGGGTGCCCACTGCCTCCTGGCCAGGGTGAGCGGACGGCCAGGACGCCTCTGTCTGGTTGCCCGCCTCGTCGTACGCGTACCGTTCCGTCCAGCCTGCTGCGTGGACCGCTGTCACGCGGCCTGTCGCGTCCAGGTCGAAGCGGCGGGAGCCGGAGAGTTGGTCGTCGATGCCGATGAGGTTGCCGTCGGCGCGGTAGGTGTAGGCCCGGTGTTGCACCGCGCAGCCCTCCGCCCCGCTCACCGACTGGGTCGTCAGGCGGCCCAGCGCATCGAAAGCGTGCTCCAGGGTGATCGTTCCGCCGATGTGGCGGGACAGTTCGCGGCCTGCCTCGTTGTAGGTGAAGTCGATGGAGCGGCCCGAGGCCACCATGCCGGTGCGGCGGCCTGCGGCATCGTACGACCAGGTGGTCTCAGCTCCGGTGGGGGTGGTGCGTCCGGTGCGGCGGCCCAGTCCGTCGTACGTGTAGCGCAGTGTGCGGCCGTCGACCGTCTCCGAGTGCAGGCGGCCGTGGCGGTCGCGCAGGAGGGTGAGGGTGGTGCCGTCGGGGCCGGTTGCCTGTGCCAGCTGGTCGGTGAGGTCGTAGGCGTACGTCGTGACCTGGCCGGCCGCGTCCTTGCAGGTCACCCGGCCCAGTTCGTTGCGCTCGAAGGACACCACCTCGCCGAGAACGTTTCTGCGTGAAGTCAGACGTCCTGCCGGATCGTAGGTGTAGGTCAGCGTGCGCTCGTCGAAGTCGGTCTCCGTCTGCAGCTGGCCCGCCGCGTCGTACGCATACGTCCACGTCAGGCCCTGCGGGTTGGTGACCTTGGTCAGCCGCAGTTCCATGTCGTGGTCGAACTCGTAGCGGACCCCGTCGGGGCCCGTGCGGGCGGCCAGCAGGTCGAAGTGGGTGTACTCGAAGCGGGAGACGCCGCCGATCGGGTCGGTGTGGCTGGTGCAGTTGCCCTCGCCGTCGTACGTCCAGGACTCGGACGTGCCGTCCGGGGCCGTACGGCGGGTCAGCTGGCCCTCGGTCGACCATTCCAGCAGCGTCGTCGCGCCGGTGGGGTCTGCGACCGCGCTCGGGCGGCCGAGGGCGTCCCGCTCGTAGCGGGTGGTCGCGCCCAGAGGGTCCGTGATCTCCAGCGGGAGGCCCGCGCGGTCGCACACGACTGTTGTCGTGTGGCCGAGGGGATCGGTCACGGAGGTCAGGTGGCCGGCCTCCGTATAGGTGAAGAGAGTGGTCTGGCCCGCCGGGTCCGTCACCGATGTGCGGTTGCCCCGCTCGTCGTAGGTCTGGCGTACGACCGTGCCGTCGGGGTTGACCACCTTCACCGGCAAGCCGAGTTCGTTGTACTCCGCGCTCGACTCGCGGCCGTCCGGGCGTACCACCGCCGTGGGATTGCCGGACTCGTCGTAGCGGAACGTGGTCCGGTGGCCGAGTGGGTCGGTGTGGGCCAGGAGGCGGCGGTAGCGGTCGCGTTCGAAGCGGGTCACCGCGCCGAGCGG
>NZ_JBFAET010000387.1:0-3859 GCF_040642095.1 Streptomyces sp. NPDC020362 | reverse complement strand
TTTGGGGGCCGCCGCCCGCCCCTCCGCCACGTGGGGCGGGCGCGAACCGGTGCACCGGCCGCCCGGGGCCTCCGTGGGCGGCCCCGGCGGGTGAACGGCGCCGGCACCCGCCGGCTTCGCGTGGGGTACCGGCAGCACCCCCGCCCTCACCCGGCACATCAGCCTCGGCGACGACCAGACCCGCACCAAGTCCACGGCCGCCCCGTCCGCGACCGCCCACGGAAGCGCCGACACCACGCAGAGCAACACCCTCGCCAGGCCCGAGCCAGGACGAGTGGATCGTCGGCCGCGGCCAGGCGGGCGAGGCGGGAGCGCTGCTCGCCAATGCCGCGGCATCCGTCACGACGGCCGCCTGGCGGGCGGACGGGCAGGCCCGACGTCGCGGAGGGGTGGTGGGACCACGCCAAGATCATCATCATGCCCTTCAAGGATCGGGCTGCTTTTGATGCATGGGCCCACTCTCCCGAGTATCAGGAGACCTCCAAGGACCGCACTGCCGCCACTGACGGAGTCGTGCCGGTCGCCCCGGGTGTCGGGTGAGGCCGACGCCCTTGAGGGACCCGCTGCCGGTCCGCTCCGCCACCGTCGGGGCGCGGA
The DNA here is from genome assembly GCF_040642095.1 of Streptomyces sp. NPDC020362. Taxonomy (NCBI): domain Bacteria; kingdom Bacillati; phylum Actinomycetota; class Actinomycetes; order Kitasatosporales; family Streptomycetaceae; genus Streptomyces; species Streptomyces sp. NPDC020362. The sequence continues at coordinate 3,262 of NZ_JBFAET010000387.1, read as the reverse complement.
GGCACGGACGGCGTTCCACGGACGCATGGACAGCAGCTAAGCGACTGCTTAGTATCTGGTTTGGGGCGGGGAACAGCCTGCCCGTGCCGCCCCTCCCCCTCAGGAGTCCACCGTGATCCCACTGTTCTCCCTCACCGGCAAAACCGCCCTCGTGACCGGCGGATCCCGCGGCATCGGCCTGATGATCGCCCGGGGCCTGACCGAAGCGGGAGCCAAGGTCTACGTCAGCTCCCGCAAGGCGGAAGCCTGCGAGGAAGCCGTGCGCGGGCTCTCCGGTCCCGGCCAGGCGGTCGCGCTGCCCGCCGACCTGTCGCGCGAGGAGGAGTGTCACCGACTCGCCGCAGACATCGGCGAGCGGGAGGAGCGGCTGCACATCCTGGTGAACAACGCCGGCGCCACCTGGGGTGCGCCCCTGGACGAGTTCCCGGTCAGCGGCTGGGACAAGGTGATGGACCTCAACCTGCGCAGCCCCTTCCTGCTCACCCAAGCCCTCCTGCCGAAGCTGCGCGCCGGCGGGTCGACGCAGGACCCTGCGCGGATCATCAACGTCGGATCCATCGACGGCCTGCACGTCAGCCCGGTCCCGGCCTACTCCTACGCGGCCAGCAAGGCGGGCCTGCACCACCTCACCCGCGTGCTGGCCAAGGAGCTCGGGCCACAGGGCATCACGGTGAACGCCATCGCGCCCGGCCCCTTCGAGTCGAAGATGATGGCCGCGACCCTGGACGCCATGGGCGAGGCGATCGCACAGGCGGCTCCGCTGCGCCGGATCGGGCGGCCGGACGACATGGCCGGCGTCGCCGTCTATCTCGCCAGCCGTGCGGGCGCCTACGTCACCGGCGCCGTCATACCCGTCGACGGCGGCCTCGGCACCACGGTCTGACCGGCCGACGACAGCTCCACTCCCCCTCGCACAAGCAACCCGAACCCGAGAAGAAGAGGACCATGGCCTCCCTCCTGCTCTCCCGCCGAGACCTCGACTTCCTGCTGCACGAGTGGCTCGACGTTGAATCCCTGACCGCGCGCCCCCGCTTCGCCGACCACTCGCGCGAAACCTTCGACGCGGTACTGGACCTCAGCGAGACGATCGCCGCCCGGCACTTCGCCCCGCACAACAAGAAGAACGACGCCCAGGAGCCGCACTTCGACGGCGAGCGGGTCCACATCATCCCCGAAGTCGAAGAGGCCCTGAAGGTCTTCGCCGGCGCCGGGCTGATCGGCGGGGGCATGGACCACGAGGTGGGCGGCATGCAGTTGCCCAGCGTGGTGGCCAACGCCTGCTTCGCCTGGTTCCAGGCAGCCAACGTGGGAACGGCCGCCTACCCCTTCCTCACCATCGGCAACGCAAACCTGCTGCTGGCCCACGGCACCCCCGGCCAGATCGACACCTATGTCCGCCCGATGGTCGAGGGCCGCTTCTCCGGGACCATGTGCCTGTCGGAGCCACAGGCCGGCTCCTCTCTGGCTGATGTGCGCACCCGCGCGGAACAGGCCGACGACGGCACCTACCGCCTGTTCGGCAACAAGATGTGGATCTCGGGCGGCGACCACGAACTGACGGAGAACATCGTCCACCTGGTCCTGGCCAGGATCCCCGGCGGCCCGCCCGGGGTGAAGGGACTCTCGCTCTTCATCGTCCCCAAGGTCCTGGTGGGGGCCGACGGGACGCTCGGCGAGCGCAACGACGTCGCCCTGGCCGGCCTCAATCACAAGATGGGGTACCGAGGGACGACCAACACGCTGCTGAACTTCGGTGAGGGCGCCTTCCGGCCCGGCGGGGCCCCCGGTGCCGTCGGCTTCCTGGTCGGGGAGCCCCACCACGGACTGTCCTACATGTTCCACATGATGAACGAGGCCCGCATCGGTGTCGGACTCGGGTCCACAGCGCTCGGTTACACCGGCTACCTGCACGCCCTGGACTACGCGCGCACCCGCCCCCAGGGCCGCCCGCTCATGGCCAGGGACGCCACCACCCCCCAGATCCCGATCGTCGGGCATCCCGATGTCCGGCGCATGCTCCTCGCCCAGAAGTCGTACGCCGAAGGCTCGCTGGCTCTCATCCTGTACTGCGGGCGGCTGCTGGACGACGAGCGCACCGCCCCGACGGCCGACGAGCGAGCCAGCGCCCGGCTTCTGCTGGACATGCTCACCCCGATCGCCAAGAGCTGGCCCTCCCAGTGGTGCCTGGAGGCCAACAACCTTGCCATCCAGGTCCACGGCGGCTACGGCTACACCCGCGAGTACAACGTCGAGCAGTTCTACCGGGACAACCGCCTCAACCCCATCCACGAAGGGACGCACGGCGTCCACGGCCTCGACCTGCTGGGCCGGAAGGTCGTCATGGACGGCGGCGCGGGGCTCCGCCTGCTCATCGAGACCGTCTCCATGACGACCGCCCGCGCGGCGGCCGCCGACACCCAGGTCGCCGGCTTCGGACGGCAGCTGGACGCCTCCGTCGCCCGCGTCGCCGCCGTGACACGGCGCCTGTGGGAGGCCGGGGACGCCGAGACCGCCCTCGCCAACGCCTCGGTCTATCTGGAGGCCGTGGGACACGTCGTGGTTGCCTGGATGTGGCTGGAACAGATGCTGGCCGCCGGCGGACGCAGCGGCGCCTTCTACGAGGGCAAGCGCCGGGCGGGCCAATACTTCTTCCGGTACGAACTGCCCAGGACAGAGGCGCAGTTCGCGCTGCTGGAAAGCCTCGACCGCACCACCCTCGACATGCCCGCGGACTGCTTCTGACCTTGTCCCATCTTCCAAGCGTGGGTCTGAGCCGGTCATTCGTAAGATCGGCGGACCCAGGGATTGTGGTATGGCGGTGAGCCTGTCGCCGTTGGACGGCTCGGCCGTGGTGTGCGGCAGTGTGGGCACCTCACCGCGCTGGGCGCCCGCACGCACAACGCGCTCTGGAACCTCTCCGGGACCACCCGCCGCGAGAGGTGCCCACACTGCTCGCCGCCTGGCACGGAGTCGTCTACGGCCAAGTCGTCGGGCGCGACAACGTCATCCTCGATGCATCGCCCGGCAAGGACCGTGGAACCTACGAAGAGGGATACCCGACCACGGTGAACGAGTGCGGGAGCCTGGACCAGGATCTGACGGTGTACCCGGCGACCGGTAGACACCGCCGCCCCGCCGCCTCGTCGTGGCGGTTCGCTCCGGCCATGACTGCCGAGCGGGATTCCGTAACCATCCGTCATGCCCAAGCGCTTCAGACCCCGTTTGCCCCGGTCGACCGGTGAGCGTCCAGCGGCCTCGCCGC
>NZ_JBFAET010000386.1:0-3937 GCF_040642095.1 Streptomyces sp. NPDC020362 | reverse complement strand
CCTCGACCCCCGCCCCTTTGCCATGCGGTGGTTCACGCGCCCGTCATGTGCACCCCGCCGTCCACGTGGACGATCTCGCCCGTGGTGCGCGGGAAGAAGTCCGACAGCAGGGCGACCACCCCGCGGGCGGCGGGGTCCGGGTCGGTGAGGTCCCAGCCGGCCGGGGCCCGGTCGGTGGTCCAGACGTCGGCCAGGTCGGCGAAGCCCGGGATGGACTTGGCGGCCATGGAGCGCAGCGGTCCGGCGGCGACCAGGTTGCAGCGGATGCCCCGGCCGCCCAGGTCGCGGGCCAGGTAGCGGCTGGTGGACTCCAGGGCGGCCTTGGCGACGCCCATCCAGTCGTAGTGCGGCCAGGCGACGGCCGCGTCGAAGGTGAGCCCGACGACCGAGCCGCCGCGCCGCTCCAGCAGGGGCAGGCAGGCGGTGGTCAGCGACTTCAGCGAGTACGCCGAGACGTGCACGGCCGTCGACACGTCGTCCCAGGTGCCGTCCAGGAAGGAGAAGGCCCCCTGGGGGCCGTAGGCGATGGAGTGCACGATGCCGTCGAGGGAGTCGACGTGCTCGCCGATCCGCTCCGCGAGGCTGTCCAGGTGGCCCTGGTCGGTGACGTCCAGTTCGATCACCGGGGCGGGCTTGGGCAGCTTCGAGGCGAAGCGCTCGATGAGGGTGAGCCGGCCGAAACCGGTCAGCAGCACCTCGGCGCCCTCCTCCTGGGCGATCCGGGCCACGTGGAAGGCGATGGAGGCGTCCGTGACGACCCCGGTCACCAGGATCCGCTTGCCGGCGAGGATGCCGCTCATGCCGACACCTTCTTCGGCAGCGCGCTCACCAGCGGGGAGTCATGGTCCTGGGGGCCGAGGGAGCTGCCGCCGCCGGGCGCGCCGAGGGTCTCGAAGAAGGCGGCGTTGGAGGAGGCGTGGTCGTCGCCCCACTCCTCGGGCAGGTCGTCCTGGAAGTAGATGGCGTCGACCGGGCACACCGGTTCGCAGGCGCCGCAGTCCACGCATTCGTCCGGATGGATGTACAGGGCGCGGCGGCCCTCGTAGATGCAGTCCACGGGGCACTCGTCGATGCAGGAACGGTCCTTGACGTCGACGCAGGGCAGTCCGATGACGTAGGCCATGTTCAACTCCTCACGTAATAGGGGTGGTTCACTTGACCGGGGTGCCGGTGGTGCGCTCGCCGAGCGTGAGCACGGTGCCGGCGAGGACGGCCATGCAGGCGGCGATGACACCGAACAGGGCGCCGGGGCCGTGCGCGTCGAGGACCGGAAGCAGCGCGAACGGCAGTGCGGCGGCGCTGAGCTTGGACAGCGAGTAGGCGGCGCCGGAGGCGGTGGCGCGGATCGCGGTGGGGTACTGCTCGGACAGATAGACGTGCGAGACGCTGGAGAAGACGTTGCTGAACAGCGTGTACGCGAACCCGCAGACGACGATCTGCGGGGCCGAGCCCGCGTAGGCGAAGCCGAGTCCGGCCGCCACCATGGCACTCGCCGACAGGGCGATCAGGGTGCGCCGCTCGATGCGGTCCACGACGGGCAGCGCGAGCGCGGAGCCCACCGGGTAGCCGAGGAAGGACAGCGCGGTGAAGCCGAGGCCGGCGACGATGCCGTAGCCCTTGGCGGCGACGATCTGCGGGGCGAGCGTGCCGAAGCCGTAGTAGCCGACGACCGAGAGCACGGAGAACAGCCAGAGCACCAGCGTCCGGCGGAGCATTCCGGGGCCGACGACGTCCCGCAGCCGGGAGTGGTCGGCGGCCGTGTCCGGGCCGGTCTGGGCGGGCGGCTCCAGCAGCAGTCCGCGGCCCGCGGCCTCCGCCTCCATCTGCGACACCAGCCGCTCGGCCTCGGTGGTGCGGCCGGTCGCCGCGAGCCAGCGCGGGGACTCGATCAGCTGCCGGCGCAGTACCCACACGACGGCCGAGCCGAGCGCGCCGAGCACGAACAGCCAGCGCCAGCCGGCCACGCCCAGCGGGGTGAGCGGCACCAGCCACAGCGCGGCGAAGCCCACCGCGGGCACTCCGCAGAAGGCGAGGGTGTAGGCCGAGGCGATGAAGCGGCCGCGCTTCTTCGCGGGCAGGACGTCGGCCAGGTAGCAGTCGGACAGTGCCTGTTCGGCGCCGATGCCGATGCCGGCGAGGAAGCGGGTGGCGATCAGCCAGCCGGCGTTCGGGGAGAAGGCGCCGAGCAGGGAGAAGGCCGAGTAGATGGCGAGGTTGATCAGGAAGGCCCGGCGCCGGCCGAACCGGTCGGCGATCCGGCCGAGCGTCAGGGAGCCGATGAACTGGCCGACGAACACGGCGGCCAGGACGAGCTTGAGCGAGGTGGCACCGAAGCCGAAGCCGCTCTGCAGCACCTTGCCGATGGTGCCCGACAGATTGTTCTCGAAGGTGTCGAAGAACAGGCCGACGCCGATGACCGCGGTGAGTCTTCGGTGCAGGGGAGTGATCGGCATGCGGTCCAGGCGGACCCCGATCGGGGCGGGAGCGGCGACTCCGCCCGCCGCCGCGGTGGTCTGGGACATGGGGCTGGCTCCTTCGGTACTCCTGGGGACTGTTCGTGCGCCGCTCCCGGGAAGGAACCGCCCGGGCCGCCGACGGGCCCGGGCGTGCGGCCCGGGGGCCGGGGTGTGGGGGATGTGGGGTGAGTGGGGGATGTGGGGCGGGTGGGGGCATGGGGGGCCGTGCGGGGGACGATCGGGGTCAGGCCGCTTCCATGGCCCGGCGCCGGATCTGCTCGTCCACGTCACCGCGCCGCACGGGCGCGCTGACCTCGTGCAGATAGGAGGCGACCTCGCGGTACGAGGCCCAGAACCCGACCTCGTGGTACGGCACCCCGCGCTCGGCGCAGTACTGCATGGTCAGCTCCCGGGCACGCCCCAGGCTCTTCTGCGGCATCGCCGGGAACAGGTGGTGCTCGACCTGGTAGTTGAGCCCGCCGTAGAGGAAGTCGACCAGCCAGTTGGGCCGGATGTTGCGGGAGGTGAGGACCTGGCGCTCCAGCCAGTCCAGGGTCTCCTCCTCGCCGTCGCGGATCTGCATGCCCTTGTGGTTCGGGGCGAAGATCATCCCGAAGTACACGCCGAGGGCGGCGTGCTGGACGACGATGAAGGCGACCGCGAGCGCCGGGGACAGGAGGGTGAAGACGAGGGACAGGTAGACGGCCGTGCGCAGCAGGATGAGGAACGTCTCCAGCACGGGCCGCTTGGTCTTGCCCTGGACGATCGACAGGACGGCCGTCCTCAGCATCTTGAAGCCCTCGAGCACCAGCAGCACGAAGAACAGCACGCTCTGGTAGCGCACGACGAGCTTCTGGGTGCCCTTGCGGCTCGGGTACTGCTTGATGTCGAAGATGGCGGTGCGCCGGCCGATGTCCGGGTCCATGTCCAGGTGGTTGGGGTTGCTGTGGTGCCGGTTGTGGTGGTTGACCCACCAGCCGTAGCTGACCCCGTTGACCAGGTTGGCGTGGACGTAGCCGACCGCGGAGGCGGCCTTCTTGCTGCGGAACATCGCCTTGTGGCCTGCGTCGTGCCACATGAACGCCGACTGGCCGCCGCACAGGCCCATCCACAGGGCCGTGACGAGCTGCCACCAGGAGTCGCCCAGCTCGAAGAAGGCGGCGAACCCGATCAGCAGCAGGGTGGTGTTGAGGGCCAGCTTGCCCACGTAGTACCGCGGGTCGAGGTCGAGGAGGCCTTCGGCCTTGACCCGTTTGAGCAGTTCGGCGAAGGTCGCCGAGGCACCGGTGCGCTGTCCGGCGCCGGCCCCTCCGCCGGTGGCCAGGGCCCCGGCTTCCTGTATGTGCGGACGCTGCATGCGTTGCTCTCCTTGGGAGACGTGCCCGGATCGGGCGGCGGCGCCGCTGCCCCGCGGACCTGCGGGCGCCGCGAGTCGACCAGGCTCCCGCGTGCGGGCACCGGCGCGGGGGGGTGCGCCCCGG
>NZ_JBFAET010000385.1:0-3994 GCF_040642095.1 Streptomyces sp. NPDC020362 | reverse complement strand
GGCCCGGAGCGGGCCGCGGTCGACTACCCGGACCCGCTCATCGGTCTGCCCGAGGGCCTGGAGCGCTTCAGACGGGCCCGCGGGCGCGACGGCTGAGGAGCGCCGCCCGTGGCCACCCGCACACAGCCGCAGCCGCAGCCGCAGCCGTGCAAGAAGTACCACGCAGTCACAGCCGTCCACGACGTATCCCGCAGTCACGGCCGTGGCCGGAGTACCACGCGGTCGCAGCCGTGGACGAACTACGCCGTGCAGGGCGTGGGTCTGTGAAGCTCTCCTGGTGCGCCCCGGCAACGGATGTGCGGCGCACCCGCTCGGGTCAGCGCGACTCGCCCTGCGCGGCGACCCGGTGGATGCCGTCCAGCGTGTCGAGCGCCTCGCGCAGGCTCGTGGGGCGTGCCATGCCCCGGGTCGGGCGCCCGGCCCAGCCCGGGCCGCCCAGCAGCACCAGCGGCTGCCTCCGCGCTCCCCTGACGCCCCACTCGGTGGTGGCGACGTGCTGGGCCAGCGGCGGGCTGGCCGAGGAGCGGGCCTGGGCCCACAGGACCACTGCGGCCGGCCCCAGTCGGCGCACCGCCGATGTGAGCGCCTCGGCGGGCACCGCGGCTCCGAACATCCGGGTGGGCACCCGCAGTTCGCTCAGCCCGGCGTGGAGTGCCTCCAGCGGCAGGGTGTGCTGTTCGCCGGGCACGCAGGCCAGCACCACGGGTCCCATGCCGGTGGCGTCGTCCGCAGCGGCGGGCGGCCGGGTGTACCGGCGCAGGGTGGTCGAGACGTGCCAGGACAGCAGGTGCTCCACCTCCACGTAACGGTCGCCCGACGACGCCCACTTGCGGCCCACGGCATGCAGGGTCGGCACCATCACCTCGTGCCAGGCCACCTCCAGGCCGTGTTCGGCGACCGCTTCCTCCAGTTGCTCGTGCAGGGCGGCCGCGTCGAGCCGCACGGCGGCCCGGGCCAGTCCCCGGCACTCCTGACGCACATCGCCCAGGGGCAGCGTGCCGGCGGCACGGGAACGCACCGCAGCGGTGGGCGGTCGCGGACCGGGCCGCACGCCGGCCGTGCGCTCGTGGACGTCCGCGCCCTCCTTGGCGGCGCGGGCCGCTTCGGCGGGCGGCACACCGGCCGAGGTGAGGCGGCACATCATCTCCAGCATCGCCACGTCCTGGGGCGTCCAGCGCCGGTGCCGGCCGTCCGCGCGCACGGCCGGGCCGATGCCGTACCGGCGGTCCCAGGAGCGCAGCGTGGTGGGCGACACGCCGAGCCGGCGGGCCAGGGCTCCGGTGGTGAGCCCGGCCTCGGGGGCCGGCGGGCCCGGCTCCGCCCGTCCGGCGGGGCCCTCTTCGGCTTCGTACGCACCCATGACGGGACTATACGACGCAGAATCGATGCAAGTTGAAGGAACGGTCCACGGACGCACACGATGACGGAACCGGGGGTCCCCGCGCGGACCTCCTGGCCCCGCGATCCCCCGGTGCCACCGTCCGGGTCGGGCCCGGGTGGATTCCGCCGTACGTGAGGAGCCGTGGTCATGACGCCGTATCCGGTCGCCGCCGTCGCCACCTCCGCGGGTGCGCGGAACCCGTCAGCACCGACGTCCTCGTGGGCATCCGCGCAGGAGTCGTTCGGCGACGACCGGCTCGGACGCGGCCTGGTCGCGGGCGACGACACCTGCCTGACGGTGGCCTACCGCCGCTGGTCCGCCCTGGTGTACGGGCTGGCCTGGCGCTCGCTGGGGGACGCGAGAGAGGCCGAGGACGTGACCCAGCAGGTGTTCCTCGGTGTGTGGCGGGGGCGGCACGGGTACCGGCCCGAGCGCGGCCCGCTGGCCGGCTGGATCGTCGGCATCACCCGCCGCAAGATCGCCGACGCGCTCTCCGCCCGCACCCGGCGCGGCGACCTGGTCGCGGCCGTCGGCTCGACGCTGCCGCTCGTGGAGGCCCGGACCGGCCAGCCGGAGTCGGCGCTCGACCGTGTGCTCGTCCGGCGCGAACTGGACAGGCTCCCGGAGGCGCAGCGGCGGGTGCTCCGGCTGGCCTTCTTCGAGGACCTGACCCAGACCCAGATCGCGGCACGTACGGGGTGGCCGCTCGGTACGGTCAAGAGCCACGCCCGACGGGGACTGCAGCAGTTGCGGTGCCGGCTGGAGCAGGAAATGACGGACGGCCGAACAGTCACCTGAGTCACGCACCGATTTTCGATGCGGAAACGATGCAAGGCACGGACGCCGGCCGATACCGACTCGGCAGCATGCCCTCGCGGACGGCGACGCCGTACGGGCACGGGCCGAAGGCGGGACGGGCCACCGCCAGGGTGCCGGAGGCACGCCCGTCCCGCGCCCGGAGATCGGGGTGCATCCGTCCGGACACGGACAGGGGAAGAGCGTGACGCAGCATTCGTCCGGCGGACGGCTGCCGGCGGGCAGTTGCGGGATTCGGCTCCCGCCCGCCGCTCCCGAAGAGGGTCGGTGCTCTTCGGGGGCGGTCGCCCGGCGCAGCGTTCAGGGCCTCCGCACGCCGGGCCGAAGCGCACTGGGGAGCAGGGCGAAAAAGCCCTTCCGGCCGAGGAAGACACCCGGGGCCAAGGCGCTTTCGGCGACCCGACCGGGGGCCGTCGGCCCCGGCCTCGCGCGTGTCCGCCGACGGGCCTTCTCCGTCGCGGACGAGGGACAGCAACAGGACTCCCGAACCCTACACATAAAGGCGAAATAAGAGCAGAATGCCTACAAGCGGCGCTTACCGCATACCGCACCAGACGCGGTCAGGCCTGGAAGTCACAAAGGAGACGAAACATGGCCAACGTCTCGCACAGGGGTGACATGGCAACCCACCCCGATGTCTCCGAGATGCGGGAACGTTATGCCCGCATGCTCGGCGGCCGTGATGTGGCGCTCGTGGACGGGCCGGTGTTCCTGCTCGGCCTGTACTGCGCGGCGTCCCCGTGGATCCTGCACTACACGACGAGCCAGCCGGCTCTGGTGACCCACAACCTGATCGTGGGCATCGCGATCAGCGTGCTGGCGCTGGGATTCACCACGACCCCCGACCGGATGTACGGCCTCAGCTGGGCCATGTGCGCCATGGGTGCCTGGATGATCATCGCGCCGTGGATCGTGGGCAGCAGCCCGGACACCGGCGTGATCCTCAACAACATCATCATCGGTGCCCTGGCCATCCTTCTCGGGCTGATGTGCGCCGGTACGGCGGCGAAGAGCGTCCCCAGGCCATAGAGACAAGCGACGAGGGAAGGAGGACCCATCGAAGAAAGTGAAGGCCACGAAGAATGCGGGGCCGGTTCGCCCGGGCGGACCGGCCTCCCCATGCCCACACCCACCCAGCCCCGGGAATGCCAGGCAAGGAACCAAAATGCCCTACTCATTCAAAGGTTGCGAAGCGAATAATTCGACGATTCAAGCAGAACGCCACAAAGATCTGTTACACGACTTATGGGTGATCTTGATGCACGGTCCGTAGCGTCGTGGACACCGCGAACGAAACCGAACGAAGGAACAGTTCACCGATGCGTGCACTTCGCACCCTGCGAACAACGGACTGCACGTCACGCTGCACCCGAACGGCAAGGTCACTTCCTGGGTCGAGCGGGCCGAGGTGAAGCACCGGCCCCAGCAGAAGCCCGTCGCCAAGCGCGTCATCGTCTCCTCGGCGCAGCTGGCCGACCACGCCTCCACGGCGAAGATCTACCGCATCAGCACCCACCACTACGAGGCCGACGTCTCCGCGGGCGGCGTCAAGCTGGACACCCTGGTCGCCAACGGCCGTGCCGCCTACGGCCAGAACAACGGCCTGCACGTCGCCCTGCAGCCGGACGGCCGGCTGACGTCCTGGGTGGACGACGCCCGCTGACGGGCCCGGCGCCCGAGCCCGGGCGGCACGGCGCGCAGGGAGGGTGGACGCAAAGCGAGCGGACCGGGCCCGGCCCGGAGGGGCCGGACCGGAGGGGCCGGACCGGGCCGTGAGGGCCTGACGTCCGCCGGGCC
>NZ_JBFAET010000384.1:0-3999 GCF_040642095.1 Streptomyces sp. NPDC020362 | reverse complement strand
CGTCACGGCCCGGGCCGCGTGGGCGTGGCCACGGCGGCTAGGACGTCGCGGCGGACGAGCCGGGCAGCGTCGGAAGACCGGGCAGCGTCGGCAGGCTCGGGAGTCCGGGCAGGTTGGGGACGGGCAGGCCGCCGGAGAGCAGGAGGGCGGCGAGGTAGTTGACGAGGCCCGTCAGCACACCGGTGACCGCCGGGACGACCTGGGTCGCGTCGCCGGAGGTGATGGCCTTCAGGAGGGTGTCCAGCGCCTTGGTGAGCGCGGCGAGCGCGTCGCTCGCGAGGTCCGCCCGCGCCTTGGCGTCGCCGGCGTTCGTGGAGGGCGAGGCCGAGGCCGTCGGCGCCGCCGTGGTCACCTTGGCGATGGCGTCCTTGGCGGCCTGGACGAGCTGGGCGGCCTGGTCGGCGGGGAGCTGGCCGTTGTCGGCCTTGAGCACCGCGTTGAGCAGGTCGGTGACGGGGGTGAGCACGATTCCGAGGTTGGCGAGGACCTTGACCTGCACGAGGAGCGCGTCCGCGCCGGGGACGGGCGCGTGGGACGCCGCACGGACGCGCTCCCGGGCGGAGTCGGCCGCGACGGCGGCCGGGCCGGTGACGCCGGCCAGGAGGCCGGCGCAGAGTGCGGTGGACGCGATGCGCCGGACGGACAGACCACGCATGGGGGTTCCTTTCGATGGTGCGTCTGATCTTGTGCCCACCGTGAAATCACCCACCACCATCTGCAACCGATCACCTGCACCGCGTGCCCGACCGTCCCTCAGGAGCGCTGGATCGTCCCTGATCAGACGACACGTCACGGCCATCCCGGGGACTCGGTGAGCGGCCCGCCCATTCGGGGCAACGCGGGTCGCCGCCGTCGCACGCGTCCGTGCCGGACCCATTGACCATTTCCTACGCGTGAGTAAGTTGACCTCGCAGACGTAGGCCGATGAGCCGCTGCCGCGGCGGGCCGCAGCGCACGAACCGCAGCACGTCAGCCGAGCCGCGACCGGGAGCCGTCATGGGCGTACGCAGGGATCTGAAGCGGGCGCGGCGGCGCGGCGACCTGGCGGCGCGTGCACAGGTCGAGCTGGTCAGGGACGAGACCGGCACGGTCCGCGAGGTGCGCACCGCTGCCCTGGCGCCCCGCGGCACCGGCAGCACCGCCGACATCCCGTTCACCAACGCCGAGGAAGCCCCCGGCGCCGTGGTCCTGCGGCGCCGGGACGGGGGCGTGTGGCGCCCGGTGACCGCCGCGGCCTTCGCCCGTGAGGTGGCCGCGGCGGCCAAGGGGCTGATCGCCGCCGGTCTCGAACCCGGCGGCCGGGTCGCCGTGATGTCCCGCACCCGCTACGAGTGGACTGTCCTGGACTTCGCGATCTGGGCCGCCGGCGGCCGGACCGTCCCCATATACTCCACCTCCTCCGCCGAGCAGGTGGAGTGGATCGTCCGCGACTCCGGCGCCCGCTTCGTCGTCGCCGAGACCGCCGAGAACGCCGGGACGGTCACCGCCGCCACGGCCGGCCATCCGGAACCCCCGCGCATCTGGCGGCTCGACGCCGGGGCGCTGCCCGAACTGGAGGCCCTCGGCCGGGACGTGCCCGACGACGACGTCACCAAGCGCCGTACGGCTCTGACGCCCGACACGGCGGCCACGATCTGCTACACCTCCGGCACCACCGGACGGCCCAAGGGCTGTGTGCTCACCCACGCCAACCTGTACGCCGAGGCCGCCAACACGGTCGAGCTGCTCCACCCGATCTTCAAGGAGGTCACCGGCCAGGTCGCCTCGACCCTCCTGTTCCTTCCGCTCGCCCACATCCTGGGCCGCACCCTGCAGATCGCCTGTCTGCTGGCCCGGATCGAGCTGGGCCACTGCCCGAGCGTCAGACCCGACGAACTGCGCCCGATGCTCAAGGAGTTCCGGCCCACCTTCCTGGTCGGCGTGCCCTACCTCTTCGAGAAGATCCACGACACCGGGCGGGCCACCGCCGAGAGGATCGGCCGGGGCGCGTCCTTCGACCGCGCGGACCGCATCGGGGTGCGCTTCGGCGAGGCGTACCTGAGCAGGTTCCTCGGCACGGGCAAGGGCCCGGGGATCGGCCTGTACGCCGCCTGGGCGCTGTACGACCTGCTGGTCTACCGGCGCGTCCGCGGGGAACTCGGCGGCCGGATGCGCTACGCGATCAGCGGCGGTTCCCCGCTGGACCGCAACCTCAACCTCTTCTTCTATGCGGCCGGCATCATCGTCTACGAGGGCTACGGCCTGACCGAGACCAGCGCCGCCGCCACCATCGTGCCGCCGCTGAAGCCGCGTCCGGGCACGGTCGGCCTCCCGGTCCCCGGCACCGCGGTACGCATCGCCGACGACGGGGAGGTCCTCATCAAGGGCGGGGTGGTCTTCGGGGCGTACTGGAACAACCCGGCGGCCACGGACGCGGTGCTCACCGGGGGCTGGTTCGCCACCGGCGACCTCGGTGCCCTCGACGGCGACGGCTACCTCACCATCACAGGCCGCAAGAAGGACATCATCGTCACCTCCGGCGGCAAGAACGTCGCCCCGGCCGTCCTGGAGGACCGTCTGCGCAGCCGCCCGCCCGTCGGCCAGTGCCTCGTCGTCGGCGACCGGCGCCCCTTCGTCGCCGCGCTGGTCACCCTCGACCCCGAGGCGGTCGCCCACTGGCTGTCGGTCCGCAGGCTGCCCCCGGACACACCGATGTCCGAGGTCGTCCGGGACCCGCGGATGCGCGCCGACGTGCAGCGGGCCGTGGACTACGCCAACGAGGCCGTCTCCCGTGCCGAGTCGATCCGCACCTTCGCCCTGGTCGAGGGCGAGTTCAGCGAGGAGAACGGGCTGCTGACCCCGTCCATGAAGGTCAAGCGGCACGCGGTGGCGGCCGCGTACGCGGAACAGATCGAGGCACTGTACGGCGTGTGATTCCGTCGGGCGAAGTGCCGTACGGGAGCATGACCTCGTCGGGCAAGGCGCCGTACCGGGTTTGATCCCGTCGGGCAAGGCGCCGTACGAGGCGTGATCCCGTCGGACCGGAGCGGGCGATCGGGTGAATTATCCGGCATTTCCTGCGTCTGGGTTTCTTCGGGCGTCCACAACTCGTTCACAGTCTGCAGGTCGTGGCGCGTGTGAGCGTGCAGCACCACCGTCCCGGTGACGACCCTGCGCAACACGGTGATCGACAAGATCGCATGGACGAGTGACGACGGAGCGGCACGGACCTGGGGCCTGTGCCACTCCGGCTCCGGAGCAGCCCCCTTCATCCGGCTCCGGGGCCGGCTTTCCGTTCCCCCTGAGAGAAAGACAACGAGAGTGCGACAGACCCTCAGCAAGGGATTGGTCGTGGCCGCAGCCGCGACAACCGCCCTGTCCCTGTCCGGCACATGGGCGTCCGCGGACTCCGGTTCGCTTGCGCCAGCGGACGCGCCCGCCCTGGTGGCCGGCGTCCTGGGTGCGCCGAACGCCGTGGAGCCCACGTTCGGAGACGACTCGTCGGCCTCCGGCGTCGCCCCGGCCTCCAGCTCCGCGACCGCGCAGAGCACCACGAAGAAGGCGCACCGGGCGACTCCGAGCACCGCGGTCGCGGCCTCCCCCACCCCCTCGAAGCCGAGCGACGGCTCTTCCTGCGGGTGCAACGGCGAGAGCAAGCCGCCCAGCTACGGCGAGGACAAGCCGCCGAGCTACGGCGAGGAGCCCCCGAGCTACGGCGATCAGCCGCCCGGCTACGGCGAGGAGTCGCCCACCCCGCCGCCGACCAAGACGCCGGCTCCGCCGAAGACCACCCCGCCGGCCGCCCCGACGCCGGTCGCGCCGTCGACACCGCCCGCGGCGCCGACCCCCGTGGTGTCCACGACTCCGCAGATGGCCGAGACCGGCGCCGCGGGCGTGCTCGGCGGCGTGGCCGCCAGCGGGGCGCTGCTGGCCGCCGGAACCGTCCTGTTCCGGCGCGGCCGGGCCGGATCCCACCGGTAGGACCGGAACGCCGGGTGCCGGACGCCTCGCGTCCGGCAC
>NZ_JBFAET010000383.1:0-4032 GCF_040642095.1 Streptomyces sp. NPDC020362 | reverse complement strand
CGGTGGTCTCCAGTACCAGGAAGGGACGCTCGGTGCCGTCCGCGTCCTCTTCGGTGTGGAGGGAGAGCACTCCGAGGAGGAATCGGCGTTCGGGGCCGGGACGGTGATGCACCCCGGCGAGCAAGAGTGCATTCGTACAACAAATGGAACGAGTGCATGTGTGCAGTGGGTCGGCCTTCGGTGGGGAGGCGGGTGCGATCCGTGGGCGTCCGTATCGGCATACGAGCGAGTAACCCCTGGTTAGACGTGTAATCCATAACGATCTTGGCTCAGGTCTTGTGTGATTCCTCGTCCCCTTTAGCCTCCCGACATGGCTTTTCTTTCAAGTCGCCGCAGAAGGTCCCGCCTTGCCCCGGAGCTGGACGATCAGGATCTGGGCAAGCTGCTGAAGTCGCTGCTGGCGACCACGAGGACGGGAACGATCGCGACGACGGACTTGTGCGTGGCGCAGATCTCCCGTCTGCTGGAGCGCGACCCGGGCGACTGGGACCGCCGGGCGCACCGCATGGGGGTCCTGGCCGACTTCCTGGCCGGATCGAATCTGCCGCGCACCTGGGCCACGCGCGAGCCGCGCAGCTCGAACGCACTCCTGCTGTACGCATGGACCGAGGTGGCCCGTGCCCGCTCCCAGGGAGGCCTGCAGGACGCGGCCGGTGTCATCGACAGCTGTCTTCGGGCTGCCGAGCTCGCCCCGGAGGACCCCACCCCCTGGGTGGTCGTCCTGGGCGCGGCGCGCCTGGAGCGCTGGGAGCAGCCGCAGATGTTCGGCGTGTGGAACGAGGTGCTCGCGCGCGACCGCTGGAACCGCGAGGCCTACCTGAACATGCTGGGCTATCTCACCCCGCAGGAAGCGGGGTCGCGCATCCAGGTGCTGGAGTTCGTGGACGCCCTGTGCGCTCGCATGCCCGCGAACATGCCCTGCGCGGCGACGGAACTGACCGCCCAGGTCTTCCAGTACCACTCCGTCCTCGACCGCGGCGGCTTCGAAGCGCTCGTGGCACGCAATCACTGGTCCCAGGCGATGGCCGCCCAGGCCCTCGACCGTGTGGCCCACACCTGGGTGCAGCCCGGGTTCCTCCGTCATGCCAGGGCACTGGCCGACCTCAACATCCTCGCCTACGCGCTGATGGCCGCGGACCGGCGCCACGAGGCCCGGGCGGCCTTCGAGACGCTCGGCGGCATCGTCACGCCCTGGCCCTGGCAGGCCGGCGGCGACCCTCTGACCGAGTTCGAGCAGGCGCAGCGCAGGGCCACCGCCGGCGCGTGATCCGCCTCCGGGCGGGCCGGTCAGTCGAGGAGGAGGGGATCGGGCAGGCAGGCCCCGCGGTGCATGCGGAGCAGGGTGTGGACGACTCCCGACAGCCCCGACATCAGGCTGGGGGAGAACGCCTCGCGGGCCAGACCGCCGACCGGACCGCGCTGCTCGAGGCTCGTGAGGATCTCACCGTCGAGGTCGTCGAGGTCGTCGAGGTCGTCGCGGTCGCCCAGGTCCGGGGACGTGAGGAACTGCCAGAGGCCGAGGTCGCCGTGGCACAGCGTGTGACTCCAGCCGAAGCCCTCGGCGGCGCAGGCACGCGCGGCGCGCCGGGCCATGTCGAGGCGGTCGGCGTTGCCGGTGCGCCGGTAGAGGTCGAGCATGCCGATGCCGATCCCCGCGCTGCCGTGGCACCAACTGGTGAAGAAGTCCTCCTCGGCGCCGATGCGGACGTCGAGCCAGTTGCCGTGATCGGGTTGCCAGAGGGACTCCTGGTAGGCGAAGGCCCGTTCGGCAAGACGGTTCCAGTCACGCCGTTCGGCCGGGGAACCCGCCTCGCCGAGGGCGAGCCGGGCCAGCGCCCAGCCGATCCCGGTGGCACCGTGGGCGAAGCCGCCGATCCCCTCGGGGTTGAGCCGGGTCGTCCAGCGGGCGCCGGCGGCATCGACCGTGGCGATCCCGCCCAGCCGGCGGCCGATGTGTGCTGCGGCGCCCAGCCAGCGGTCCTGCCCGGTCGCCGCGGCCAGACCGAGCAGCGGGACGATGCCGCCGGCCGCACCGTTGAGGAGGTCCACCTCCACGTCGTCGTCGACCAGGGAGCCCGACAGCAGCAGCGCCCTCGCGGCGGCCCGCTCCAGCAGCCAGTCCTCACCGAGCACCCGGTGCAGCGCCAGCCACGTCCACACCTGAGACGCGGCGCCGCTGAACGCCCCGGCGGACGGCGTCGGCGTCGAGTCCTCGGTGCTGATCAGCACCCGCAGCGCGCCCTCGAAGGTCTCGGCCACGCCGGGCACCTCGTCCGCCCGTCCGGCCCGCACCTCGGCACCGTACTCCGCCAGCGTCAGTGCCACCCCGCCCTGCCCGGTGTAGAGGTCGGCGGGCAGCACCCTGATCGACCACCCCGCGGGAGTGAAGACGGGGCTGATCCAGGTGACCGTGCCGTCCTCGCCGCGTACGGCTGCGTCGCACAGCCGCCGCACCAGCCGCGCTGCCAGGGCGCGGCGGCGCCGCTCCCGGTGCCGGGCGTGCGGGGAGCGGGCGGCGGCCTGCACCCGTGAGGGCAGCGAACGCTCGTTGAGGTACGCGCCGACCAGCGCGTCCTGGATCACCGACTCCTCCAGCGCGAAGTCGGCGGTGCGCCAGTCCTCGACCGTGTTCCGCACGGCGGTCGCGTCCACGGTGAAGCCGAACATCGGGACATCTCCGACCAGGAGGTCCGCGATCTCGGCGTCGATGGCCGCGCGGTCCGTCGGCGCGCCGGGCAGCACCTCGGCGTTGCGCCGCAGGATGTCCCGGGCCCGCTCCACGGCCGCCGTCTCGTCGTGCAGCGACGCCGGGTGCCAGAGCATCCGGCCGATGTCGACGTACGCCTGTGTCGGCCGCAGGATGCGCCGCGCCCGGGCGCCCTCGAAGCGGGACAGCAGCCGGCACGGGTCGACGCCGGGACGGCGCAGATGCGCGGTCATCTCCCGGAAGCCGGCGAGGATCCGGTCCCAGTACGCGCTCAGAACGGGGGCGGGGCTCGGATGGTTGCCCGCGGTGGGCATCGCCACCAGGTCCACCTGGAAGCGGGCGGCCGCGGTGCCGCCGTCCGCGATCACCGGATTCGGGATCAGCGGCTGCTGGCCGGGCAGCGCCCCCACACCGGAGATGTCCACGCCACCGAGGGCGAAGCCGGTGCCGCGTACCGGCAACAGCCCGGTGCGCAGCACCGTGCGGCGGATGGCCGCTGCCGCCACGTCCACCGCGTCGCCCCGGCCGCTGGGCGGGAAGGGCGCCGGGGCGTCGAAGAGCGTCTCGGCGTCCACGATCACCGGCACCGGCCCCGTGGCGATCATGTTCTCGGCGTGCATGTCGGTGCCGCCGCAGAAGCGCAGGACCGCCAGCCAGTGCCCCATGTTGCGGTAGAACGCCGCGAGTTCGTCGTCGGCGCAGTAGCGATGGTGGACGAACTCGGCCCAGCCGTAGCCCTCGCGCACCAGCGTCCGCGGCACCCGGATGCGGTCCTCGGGCGCGGGGGCGCCGGGGAAGTCCGCGAACAGCTCGTCCAGCAGCGCGCCCAGCGCCACGTCGGCCTGCGACGGCCGGGGCTTGTACATGACACGCGCGTCGGCGAAGTCGACCCGGCTGACGGTGAGACCGCCCCGATGGCTGTCACCCGCCCCGAACTCCACGGCACGGATCCGCCCCGCGGGCCGGCCGAGCAGCGGCCCCAGCAGTGCGCGGTCCGCCGCGAGCCGCTGCGCGAACGCGCTCGTCGCCGCCACGGACAGCCGCGCCACCGACGCGATCCGCGTGCCCACGGTCGGATACCGGCCCGCCAGCTTGTCGAGATAGCCCTCCTCGCCGGCCAGCTCGATGAACGCGGCCCATGTCCGCCGGTCGGAGTCGTCCCCGGCCCGATCGGCATCGGGCACCGCGCCCTGGGCCATGCGCAGGGCGTGCAGTTCGATCAGGAACAGGCGGGAGAGTTTGGCGTGCAGTGACCTGAGCAGGGTGGTGTGGCCGGCCTCCAGGAGCGTGTCCCGCTCCTCCGGGTCCAGGCCGTCGACGGCGGT
>NZ_JBFAET010000382.1:0-4032 GCF_040642095.1 Streptomyces sp. NPDC020362 | reverse complement strand
GGATGTACGGCTAGGAGGCCGCAGATGGCAGAGGAGACGCCGCAGCACGACGCCCTCGGGCGGCCAGACGGCAGGCCAGGCCGAGCACTCCCGGGCTCGCCGCCCGTACCCAGGCCCGCGCGGCGGGCAGGTCTGCGAGCACCGGTCCGTCCACCCCGTCCGTCCGATGGCAACCGAGGGCCCCGGCAACCGGGTCACCGGGCACTGCGAGATGGAACGCGCTGCGAGCGCCGATCAGCAGGTGGGCCAGCAGCCGGCTGCGCGCCCCTTCGGCTTCCGAGCCCAGAGCCTGGGAAGTACGGCGGGCGAATCCGCGCAGCAGATCGTGGTACCGGTACCGCCCGGCCGTGGGCGAGTCGAGCATCGCGGCGTCCACCAGCGACTCCAGCAACACCTCGGCCCTGGCGGGTGGGAGGTCCAGCAGTGCTGCGGCGGCATCCAGGCCGAGATCGGGGCTGTCGGCCCAGGCCGCCAACCGGAACGCCTGGGCCTGATCCTGCGTCAGCTGACGGTAGCCCAGCTCGAAGACCGCTTCGACGGCCAGGTCACCCATCCGGAGTTCGTCGATGCGGCGCTGCTCGTCAACGAGCCGCTCGCTGAGGCTGGCGATCGTCCAGCTCGGGCGTGCTGCCAGCCTGGCGGCGGTGATCCGTACCGCGAGCGGCAGGTAGCCGCAGGCCGCTACCAGGTCCAGCACGGCCTGCGGCTCGGTCGCCGGCCGGGACCGGCCGATCACCCGGCCGAGCAGGTCGACGGCCTCCTCGGGCGTGAAGACGTCCAGGTCGAGCTGGACCGCAGTGGGCAGGCCGGCCAGCGAGGTTCGGCTGGTGACCAGTGCGGCACAGTGGGCCGAGCCTGGCAACAGCGGCCGGATCTGCGCAGTGTCACGGGCGTTGTCGAGGACCACCAGCAGGCGCCGGCCGTCGGTCAGCGAGCGGAACAGCGCCGAGCGGGCGGCGGTGCTGTCCGGTATTGCCTCGGGACGGGTACCAAGGGCGCTCAGGAAGGCGGCGAGCACGTCGTCGGGGGTGGCGGGAAGAGCCTCGCAGCCCTGCAGGTCGGCGTAGAGCTCGCCGTCGGGGAAGGCCGCGCGGGAGTGGTGGGCGGCGTGCACGGCGAGGGCCGTCTTGCCTATGCCGCCCATGCCGACCACGGCCACTACTGGCAGCGCGTCCCGTACGGGGGCAGTGAGGGCTGTCCGGATTTCTTCGGCCTGGGCCGAGCGGCCGATGAAGTCGGCCGGCGCGGGCGGCAACTGTGCAGGCCGAGGAGGGTCGGGCATGGTCGGCCCGGGCGCCGCGGGCGGACCGGCCTCAGCGGTGGGCGCCACGACAGTCGATCCCCGGGCGGGCGCTGGGAGGAGTTCCCCGGCCTCGGCCGTCTCACCGTTCAGGATTTGTCGGTGCAGCTCGGTCAGCTCCGCTCCCGGCTCGACACCGAGCTGCTCCACCAGCACCTCGCGCACCCGGCGGAAGGCCGCCAGCGCGTCCGCTTGCCGACCGCTGTGGTACAGCGCCCGCATCAGCAGCCCGTGCGATCGCTCGCGCAGCGGGTGCTCGGTGGTCAGCGTGATCAGCTCCGGCACGCAGTGGGCGGACCGGCCGAGCATCAGATCGAGCGCCAACCTCTCTTCTAACAGCGTCAGGCGCAGGTCACTGAATCGGCTGCGCTGCCGCTCGGCGTACGGGCCGGGGACCCCGGACAGTGGTTCACCTTGCCACAAGTCCAGCGCCTCGTTGAGCAGGTCACGCGCCTGCGCCGGACGGCTCGTAGCGGCTTCGGACTCCGCGCGGGCGGCCAGCTGCTCGGCTTGCTGCGCATCCACCGCGCCCGGGGGCAGCACCAGCCGGTAACCGTGGGCAAGTGAGACCAGCACGGCGGGCGTGCGGCGGTCCGGTTCCAGCAGCTTGCGCAGCCGCCACGCGTACGTGCGGAGGGTGGTGGCCGCAGCCGGCGGCGGCTCCTCGCCCCAGAGCGCGTCGATCAGGTCGCCGGCACTGGCCGCTCCGCCCGGGCGCAGCAGCAGCGCGGCGAGCATCGCCTGCTGCTGCGGGCTGCCGAGCCTGAGCACCGTACCGCCGCGCCGACAACGCATCGGCCCCAGCACCGAGAACCTGAGGTCCCCAAGTTCCCCGTCCACGCCTTTACCCCTAGCTCGACCGTGGGTCACGTAGTCGTCGGTTTTTGTTCGATTATCGCACAGGCCAGTGAAGTTGATAGATCAATGTCGGTCAGCCGCCCATGATCAGGCCGGGGCCGACGAAGCAGCCGTCGACCAGCTCCGGGCGGTACCGGATCTGCTTCAGCCGGTGCTTCACGGTCCTGGTGATCTGGCTCAGATCGGCGGCGGCGGGATTGCCGATGTCGCGCTCGACCAGGGACCAGCTCCCTCCTGCGGGTTCAGGTCCGGCGCGTGGATGGCCGCCGTCGAAGCGTTCCACGGCCGGCAGCCTGATCCGCTCCCACGCAGCCCTCCCGGCGTCGGTCAGCCCCCCGCCCTGCGCATACCTCACGGTCGCCAGGGCCACCGGGAACCGGCCCGTCACCGCGCCAGCATCGTTGGGTGAGGCCAGGTGGCGGGCGGTTCGGGCGATAGTCACCGGCGCCTGCTGGGGACCGTCCAGGGCCGAAGCCGTGCTCAAAGTCCGCGCCCCACATGCCGACCGCGACATCGACACCTCATGGGCCTGGCACGAGAAGCGAGAGTTCTTCCACAACCACCAGGCCCACCACCGCGAACCATTCGTACGGACGACCTGATCGACAACACTCCCATCAGACCTGCACCCATAGCCAATACAACGAGCGATGACCAAGCTCGGGGCGGCCGTTGACAGACGCCAATCGGATATCGACGGTTCGTTGACACGTGACCTCTAGCGTTCTCATCTGTCGGGCCTTCCGACTACCCATCAGAACCGAGAGAACAAAGGAGAGCGACATGAACCGCAACCACGCTACTGGCCTGCGTCCCCGCCTCGACAAGGTGAAGGTCAAGGCCGCCAAGGCCTGAGGCACCGCATGGTGAGCGGCTGTCGGGGAGCCCGCCTTCCCGGCAGCCGCCGGTCCGCCCCCGCCCTCCACCGTTCCCCGACCATCCAGTTGTCGCGTCGGCCCCTGCCACGCACGGCCCTGCGAGAGTGGCCCTTGACTGTCTACGAGCTCACCGCCCCCCTCCCGGGGCCGGCGGCCAAGTCCGTCCCCCTGCTGACCGTTGTCGACGAACGCCTGAAGACCACAAGTGTCTGCTTCGCGCTGGCCCACGGCTCCCGCGACGACCCGGAGGACCGCGGCGGGATCGCCCACCTCCTGGAGCACCTGGTGATGACCTGCCCCCTCGGGGACGCCGGGCCGGAGCTGTCGTTCAGCGAGTACGTGGAGCGGCGCGGCGGTCAGGCCAACGCCCAGACCGGCCTCGAGACGATGCTGTACTACGCGCAGGTGCACCCGAACGACGCCGACGACGTGGCCGCCGCGTTGCTGCGCGCCATCTTCGACCCGGTGCTCGACCGCGAGACCCTGGACCGGGAACGAGCCGTGGTGCTGCAGGAACTGGCCGCTGCGGCCGCCGACCCTTCCGACACCGTCCAGGACGCGGTCCTGGCCCAGCTCTTTCCCCGGCATCCCCTGGGCCGCCCGGTCGGCGGCGAGCCCGAGCAGCTTCGCGCCGTGACGGTCCCGGAGCTGACGGCCGTTCACCGCGAGCGGCTCGTCAAGGCCCCGGGTGTCCTGGTCGTGGTGGGCCCGCGGGTTCCCGCGGTGCTGGCCCGGATCGCCACCCCCACGGCCGAGCAGCCGGTGGCCCCGGCGGCTTCCGTGCCGCCGGAGCCCACAGGGGCGGGCGACCCGCTGCCGGATCCCACGACGGCGCAGTTCGCCTGGCTCTGCTTCGGCGCACGCTCCCCCGAGGCGGGCGCTCCCGGACGCGCCGCCTTCGGCGTCCTGACCCACCTCCTCGGCTCCAGTTCCTCCTCCCTGCTGTACCGCTCGCTGCGCAGCGAGCACGGCCAGTCCTACTCGTTCCACACCAGG
>NZ_JBFAET010000381.1:0-4035 GCF_040642095.1 Streptomyces sp. NPDC020362 | reverse complement strand
CTGCCCCCTTCGAGCCCTCGCACCATGCCGTCCGGCCCGCCCCCTCGCCCGGTTGGCGGGCGCGCCGCGTCGGACGTGTTCGCTCCACGTCGCGGCAAGAAGGCGAGGGTGAGCGCGGCGGGGGCGCCGACCGGGCGCGAGCGCTGGACGGAGGGTGGCGGGCTGCCGCGGGGCGCGGGGCCGGCCGGCGAGGTCGGGCTGTTCGAGTCCCTGGGGAGGATCGGAAGGCACCAATAGCGGAGGGGCCGGGACCGACGCCGAGTTCGACGATCCGGCCCTGTCGGCCGCGGTCTCATTCGTCGGCGGACCTGCGGTCCATGGCCGCCGTCTGACAAGGCCGGTGGCGGACCTCGGCAGACGTGCGCGGGGCGCCGGACCACCGTCGACGTCGGGGGTGTCCACCGGTGGGTACGGGATTGCTGGGAGCGGACGCCGTGCTCCGACTTCAGCTCCTTTGGGATGGCGCACTGCATGGCCCGGCAGCCGGGTGAGGGAGGCCGGTTCGAAGGCGGTCAGGACGCTGCCCGCCTTGTCGACAGCGAGGACTTCGCCGGAACATGCCAGTTGCCCAGCAGTCCCACACCCCGCAGCCCCTCGACGAGGTGCCTATCACTTCCGGATACGGAGCAGGCGAGAACAGGGCCCCAGCACGAAGTACACCACCAGCCGCGCGGGAAGCAGCCGTTGGCGCTGCTCGGAACGCCCGCACGCGGCCACCACCCGATCCGCCAAGCCCGGCGGATACACCCAGGTCAACAAGCCGAGACCCGATAAGTCAGACACACTCGCAGCCACCCGAACCACCCCCGGGATCCACTGCCAAGCAGACTACGCCCACGGCAAAGGCAACGGCATTGCTACTAGTAGTGCTTCGTTACGTCGAGTGACCTCGCCTGGTGGTGGGCATCTTTGTGGTGTGACGCTGGGGGGAAGTGGAGCGGCTCCGCGGTGAGTTATCGGAGTTCGTTGCCGATGTTTTCGGGTCGGTGCCGCGGCGGGATCAGCGCCGGTGGGGCGAGTGTTGCCTGCGGGGTCTGATGCTGGACGGCCGTCGCAAGTCGATCCAGCCGATGGCCGAGCGGCTGCCGGACGGCAACATGCAGGCCCTGCAGCAGTTCGTGAACCAGTCGCCGTGGGACTGGCTGCCGGTGCGGCGGCGGATCGCCCAGCGGTTGTGCAAGGCGATCCGGCCGGAGGTGTGGGTCGTCGACGATGTGTCGTTTCCCAAGTGCGGCACCGCGTCGGTGGAGGTGGCCCGCCAGTACTGCGGAGCGCCGGGCAAGCGGGCGAACTGCGAGGTCGCGGTCAGCGTGCACGCCGCCACCGACACCGCAACGTGCCCGTTGGAGTGGGAGCTGTTCCTGCCCGAGGAATGGACCGGCGACCTGCACAGGCGTCGGCGGGCGGGGATCCCTGGCGAGATCGGGCATACCTCCAAGACCCGTCTGGCTCCGGGCCTGCTGGACCGGCTGGCCGGGCAGGGTTTGGCCGTGCCGGTGATCGTGGCGGATGCCGGCTATGGCCGCAGCGTCTCTTTCCGGCTCGTGCTGGAAGAACGCGGCTGGTCATACGTCATGGCCGTCGACCCCAAAGAGATCGCACGACCTGCCGACGCCGAGCCGTATCAACCAGCTTGTGGCGGACTGGCACCACCGGCACTGCCCCCGCTACCGCGAAACACCCTGCTCGGTGCCCAGCCTCGTCGACTTCGCCACCGTGTTCGAGAAGGTCACCTGGCGGCAGGGCAGCAAAGGCACGATGACCTCGCACTTCGCTGTACTGCAGGTCCGGCCGTCGGGCAAGGAAGCCTGCCGCACTGCCCAGGAACAGGCCGGCGGACGCAACAGGTGGAACGGCGTGCTGCCCTTGCGCACCCTGTTGGTCGAACGACCCGAAGCAGCCGACGAGCCGACCGGCTACTGGATGACCAATCTGCCTCCCACGACCCCGATCGCCGACCGGGTGCGGTGGGCGAAGATGCGCTGGCGGATCGAACATGACTACCGCGAGCTCAAACACGGCCTCGGCCTGGACCACTTCGAGGGCCGCACTTGGCGCGGCTGCCACCATCACGTCACCCTCGTCACCGCCGCCCAGGCGTTCCTCACCCTCCGGCGGCTCGACCCAAAAGCACACACGCCGGCCTGACCCTCTACCAGGTCCTCGACGTTCTTCAGGACCTGTTGAGGTGCTGGACCGGCACCTGCACCACCTGCGGGCGACCACTCACCGCAAGCAGTGCCAGAGCCAGAACCTAACGAAGCACTACTAGGAGTTGTCCGGTCGATCCTGTGACTGCCTCGTGTCCGGGTCGTTGACGTGGCTATTGTGGTCGGCCAACGGTACGTGGGAGCGTCTGCTCCAGCAGGTCCAGGGCGTGGCGGATGCGGCGGTGAGGTCGACTGGGACGCCTCGGTTGACTCGACCATCGTGCGGGCGCATCAGCACGCGGCCGGCGCCCGCACCGACCCGCCCGCGGCCCCTGCCTCAAAGGGGGCCGAAGTCCCAGAAAACCAGCACGAATCGCCGTCGCGGAGTCTGTACGCCCGCCGGGTGGACGTGGCGCGTCAGGTGAGGGACCGGGCCGCTCGCGCGGCGGGTTGACCAGCAAGCTCCACCTGAGCGTGGACGGCCGCTGCCGCCCACCGTCCCTCGTCGTCACGCCGGGACAGCGGGCGGACTGCACGCAGTTCAAGCCGGTCCTGGAGAAGATCCGTGTGCCTCGGCCCAGGCAGGGCAGGCCCCGCAGGAAGGCGGACAGTCTCGCGGCCGACAAGGCCTACAGCAACGGCCCATGCCGCCACTGCCTGCGGCGTCGGGGCATCCGGCACACGATCCCGGAGAAGACCAACAGTCGGGCTTCCCGCCTGCGTAAAGGCTCACGCGGCGGACGGCCGCCCGGCTTCGACGAGGAGCGCTACAACAAGCGCAACACCGTGGAACGCACGATCAACCGACTCAAGCAGTCCCGAGCGGTGGCCACGCGGTACGACAAACGCGGTTATGTCTTCCTCGGCACGGTCACCGCAGCGTCGCTCGCAATATGGCTCCGGTCCTGACAGGCACGAGGCAGGTCAGAACCCGCTTGGGTCAGCCTGTGAGTGCCGTCTTACAGTTCCGGCATGAGTAACTCTGCTGCGGCTGCTGTCCTCACAACCGCCGACCTATCTGAAGCCATACGTGCGGTGCGTTCTTTGCTAGGCGTCGCAGACATCAGCCAGGGAGAGGTCGACTTCGAAGCCGTGATCAGGTCGCCGGATGTCCTGACGCAAGTACGTCACGTACTGCCCGATCTCGAATGGTGGGCGTCGGTCGGCAAGGAGCACGGCTCGTCGGAGGCCGGCGACAACCCTGCAGACTGTCTGCCGATCCGAGTGTTCGACTGGGGTCGTCCGCTGGACCGCGCCGAGCCCTTCATCGCCGCCCTGGGGTCAGATCCCGCAGCTGTTCGGTGGGATCTGGACGGATGGCCTGCGGTTCCCGAAGCTGGACTGGAAGCGATCTCGCAGAAGTACGCGTACCTCACGCTGACAGTGAATTCCCGGGACCTCTACCAGGACGAGCCGTCGCAGGACCACACCGTCCATGTGCACGTCCGGGACCGGAACGGCGACCAGATCGCCCGCGTTCATTGGCTCGCCGATCAAGTGGGCGGCCGATTCACAGGCAGGGTGGAGTTGGCTCCTCTGTAACCCCTCAGCAGACAGGCAAGACCGCCGCGTCCACCCGCCTCCGCCACATGATCGGCCGGACGATTCCGAGTGTGCTGCGCCTGAAATCCATCGGTAGATCTGCCCGGTCTCGGCGGCCGAAGCCTCGTCGCCGACGAGGCATTTTTGCCGTCCGCGGCTCGGCCCGATCTGGCTGGGAACTTGCGGCGCAGCACACTGGTCCGTCCGGCATGGAAAGCGTTCGCACCCGCCGAAGCGGCCACGCTAGGGTTCCTGTATGCGCCTCATGATCTCGCCGCCGCCCGTCCGCTAGCGGGCGGCACAGACCAGTCCCGCCCCCGGCCGCACGGCTGCCGGGGGCGAT
>NZ_JBFAET010000380.1:0-4047 GCF_040642095.1 Streptomyces sp. NPDC020362 | reverse complement strand
GACGTATGAACCGGCCGGACTGCAGCCGGAACGCCTGGACAAGGACCCCAAGCCGAGGTTGGCCTGGGGTCCTTGTGCTGAACAGCTGCTGTCGCTGCGCGTGAACGATGCCGTCCGTGTGTGGTGTGGCGGAGAGGGCAGGATTCGAACCTGCGTGGGCCCCATGGGGCCCGACCTTGAGGCTTGCTCGCTGGTCCCCGATCAACCACTCCGGGCACCTCTCCCTTGTTCCCGGCCCCGGGTTGTGTCCGGTGCCGTTCATGTGAACTACAGTCGCAGGGACCCCTGACGGGGCGCTGATGGGCCGCTGATGAGGCTGGCAGTCCCTGCTTGCGGCCGTGCAGTCGAGGCAGAGCGGTACCAGATGCGGCAACACCGTGGAACGGGCGATCAACCGGCTGACAACTCCCGCGCGCTAGGTGCCGAGGTGTACCCGCCCTGGTCAGTGTCAGCAGGGTGAGGAAGTTCGGGCCTCTGCCTACGCCCGTGCGAACCAAGGGCAGATGTTCGCCACTCTCAAGAGCATCTGAGAGGGGGTCGCCGATATCTGGCAGGCGGTCGCGGTCGCGGTCGCGGCGGTGGCGGTGTTCTACGCCGAGACGGACGAAAAACACGTTGGCCGGACACTGCCGAGCTGCGACGATACCCCCTGTTTCCCAGGCGGAGGACATTTGTTCGTTTTCGTGTGTGCGGGGTGCGGCGCCAGGCTGACCACCCCGCTGTCCCAGGTTGCCCTGCCGACCCATGCCCACCAGACGTACGGCAACGGGATTCAGCTCCCGGTGCTCATGGAGCCGGGCACGTTCGCCGTGGATCCGGAACCCTGGGGACCGCCGCGGCGGACGTGGGAGGAGATCGATCCGGACGAGGCGACGGCCCGCGGCATCTACGCGCCGGTCTACGCCCTGTCCGACGCCGCGCCCGGCGCGATCGTCATCGCACCCGGGGATGCCCGCGGCACCCTCCTGATCCCGGAGAAGGGTGGCGGCAACTGCTGCGGCCTCGACGGGGCCGACGGGCCCAACATGGCCTGCGAGGCATGCGGCCTGGCCGTGGCAAGCCGGATCGACGACTGCTCGCTCTGGCAGGCTGTGTGGCTCGCCCCCGACGCTGTGCGCCGCCTTGCCGTCGACGATACCGACGTCGTACCGCTGTCCTGGGGAGAGTTGATGAGGGAGGGAAAGAGCACGCCGCCGTTCGAGCCGATCGCCACGTGGGGCTCACGGCTCGGGACCAGCCACTGGTGGTCATGGAGCCCGCAGTGGGAGGCGGCAGCCGGCCGGGCGCTCGCCCACCTGCTGGCGGCCTCGGAAGGCCGGCCGGTGGCCGTCCCGGACGGCCTGATCGCGGAGGTTTTCCAACGCGCCCTCGACGCCCTGCTGCCCGTGGGCCCGTCGGCGAGGCGCGCCGTCCTGGCCGGACCGGGACTGCCCGCCACCGACGCGGACGCCGACATACTCCTCGTGCCGGCCCATCCGCAGACGGGGGAGACCTGGACCCCGGCCGACCCGGCCGACTCGGCATATCCGGTGCCGCTGCCCTTCGGGGTGTGGCTGTGGCTGGCCTTCCCCGAGCCGTACCTGCCCATCCCTGCGTCGGGCGGTATGCCTGACGGTGTCCTCCGCGACGACCCGCCCGCGCCGCGCCCGAGTCACCTGTTCCGGGCCGACCCGGGAGTGTTCCAGCACACGCTGGTCCGGCTGCCAGCCGTCCGCAACCCGTGGCTGCGCGAGATCCTCGAGAACCTCACGCAGCACATGCGATCCCGACTCTTCTAGGGCTCTGACCGCATACGTTCGCCGGGCTGGTGGTCGGGGCGGTCGGATGGGTGGTGACGTCCGGCCCGACCGTTGGAGGTGCGGTGGCTGAGCCTGTCCGTGTGCGCAGACTGACCGACCAGGAGGGGCAGAAGCTGCAGCAGAGCGTGCGCCGGGGGCAGCACCAGCTCGGTGCGCTGACGGCACGCGGTGATGCTGCTGGCCTCGGCCGACGGGAACCGGGTGCCGGTGATCGCCCGACTGGTGCAGGCCGACGAGGACACTGCCCGGGATGTGACCCACTGGTTCAACGCGATCGGCCTGGTCTGTCTGGACCCTCAATGGGCGGGAGGCCGTCCCCGCCTGCTCAGCCCTGACGACGAGGACCCCGTCGTCCAGACGGGCCACCACCCGCCCACCAGGCTCGGCCAGCCCTTCACCCGCCGGTCGTTGCGCAACTTGGTCGCCTACCTGCGGAATGTGCACGGCCGGATGATCCTCATCGGCCGCGAGGCGTTACGCGGTTTACTCGCCCGCCACGGCGCCACCTTCCAGCGCACCAAGGCGTGGAAGGAATCGCCGGACCCCGAGCACAATGCCAAACTGAACCGGATCGAGGAGGCGCTGGACCGCTTCCCGGACCGGGTGTTCGCCTTCGACGAAGTGCGGCTCACTCGGGATCAGGCCCGCCGCGGGTGTCGGCTGGGCTGCGCGCAAACATCCCCACCGGCTGCCGGCCACCTACCACCGAACCCACGGCGTAAGGTACTTTCACGGCTGCTACGCGGTCGATGACGACCGCCTGTGGGGCGTCAACCGCCGCAGGAAGGGCGCCGCGAACACGCCGGCCGCGGCTGAAGTCGATCCGGGCCGCTCGCCCGGACGGTGCACCCATCTACGTGATCCTGGACAACCTGTCCGCCAAGGGCACCGATATCCACCGCTGGGCCAAGAAGAACAAGGTCAAGCTGTGCTCACCCCGACCTGCGGCTCCTGGACGAACCCCATCGAGGCCCACTTCGGAGCACTGCTGCAGTTCACCATCGCCAACTCACACCACCCCAACCACACCGTGCAGACCAGGGCACTGCACGCGTACCTGCGGTGGCGCAACGCCAACGCCCGTCACCACGACGTCCTGGCCGCCGAACACAAAGAACGCGTTCTCATCCGAAGCGAGAAGGGCATTCGCTGGGGTGGACGCCCCCTCGCCACCGCGGCCTGAAGACCCGGAGAACCCATGCGGCCAGAACACCTGGGCGCGTCGCCTCGACTACGCAGTCTTGTAGGCCAGCGAGGCCCTCCACATACGCGCGTCACGGTGATGAAGGAGAAGGGCCCCGACGACCATAACGGCCCCGACGGGGACTAGCAGTAAGTTCCGGACGAGGGGTTCCGACGCGTGGAGAACGAGCATCGCGAAACCGTCCACCAGCGCAAATGCCAGGGGCAGTCCGGCGGAGAAGAGCGTCAACACGGTGTGGACGCTCCTGACGCCACGCCATGCGCCCCACAGCATCCCGGCAATCGGAAGGGCCACAATGAGGAGGATCGTCAGAACGTCGCTGCCCGAGGGGGCCGGAGGCAGGAAAAGCTCCGCAGCCCAGGCAAACGTGAGTAGTGGCACCGCTGTCCTGACCGGCCAGGGACGGGACAGACGGGTCGAGGGCAGTCCCGGCGGGTTGAGGCCGGCCCGCTGGTACACGGGCCGGATCGCCATAGGGAAGGCCGACTTCACCCATGCGTTGGGGTCGATGAGCCGGCCCGTATCGAACTCGGGATCGTCGTCACTGCCAAGTGGCGTGATGTGCGGTGTCCAGTCCGCGTCGAACCAGACCGTCTCACGTACAAAGGTGGTCGGCCCATCCCATCGTTCCTTCCAGCCCTCGCCGCCTTCCGAGGTGGGAGGCAACCCCTTGGGAAAGACGTCCTGCATGGCGGTTCTGAAGGATTCGAACTGCGCGGCGTCGCGCACACCGATCAGCACCAGTCGCTCCGGAGGGCAGCGAGCCACCACCTGCTCCACCTCCCACCTGAGACTGCGTCCCGGGCCGCAGACCTGAAGGACGAGGACCGCGCGGTCCAGCGCCGGGAGGACCTGGCTCTGCCACTCCAGGTCGGAGGGGTAGTGGCGTCCCGCACCGACCTGCGGCAGCCGGTCGCCCGGCCGGCCCAGTGCCACCATGGCGCCGAAGGGTACGACAGCCTGGCGCAGTTGCTCCTCCTCGGTATCGCTGACCGCGCCCCAGGGCCCGTTCCTCATCGAGCCTCTCTGGATCGATGCCAGGCC
>NZ_JBFAET010000379.1:0-4069 GCF_040642095.1 Streptomyces sp. NPDC020362 | reverse complement strand
CCCGGCCCCCCCCTCTACCAACCCACTACGCCGCACATTCTGCCCCACCCCGCGGCTTTCCGTATTTTCTTCCGCGGGCCGGGGGGGGGGGGCCCCCCCGGCCCCCCCCCCACGAGGGTGGTCGTCGTTGCTGATCACTCCACTGCTGCGGGTTCCCAGAGCCGGGCCGGGTATCCGTCCCTCCCGCCACGAGGACACCGTGCCGGCTCCCGGCGGCGGTCGGCCGCGCCGCGTCCGGCGGAGTACGTGCACCTCCCAGCCCTCCTAGCGGAAGACGTCGTCCGACTCGTCCCAGTCGGCCGGCTCCTGCGGACCCGGCCGCCGCACCGCGCGGGAACGGGCTTCGTACATCGCGTCGATCTCGGCGGCGTAGTGCCGCACGATGGCGTCCCGGCGCAGCTTCATGGACGGCGTCAGCAGTCCGTTGTCCGGGGCGAACGGTTCGTGCAGGACACGGTAGACCCTGATGGACTCCGCGCGGGACACCGCGCTGTTGGCCGAGGCGACGGCCCGTGCCATCTCCTCCCTGAGCGCGTTCTCCTCGCGCGCCTCCCGGCCCGGCGACTCGCCCTGCAGCGCCAGAGCGGCCCGCCAGTGCGTGAGGAACTCCGGGTCCAGCGTGATCAGCGCCCCGACGCAGGGCCGGTCGTCGCCGACGACCACCGCCTGGTGCACCAGCGGATGCAGGCGCAGCCGCTGCTCCAGCGGGGCCGGGGCCACGCTCTTGCCGCTGCTGGTGACGATCACGTCCTTCTTGCGGCCGGTGATGGTCAGATAGCCCTCGGGGTCCAGCCGCCCGACGTCCCCGGTGGCCAGCCAGCCGCCGCGCAGCACGGCCCGGGTACGGGCCTCGTCGCTGATGTAGCCCTGGAACACCGACGGGCCGCGCACCAGGATCTCCCCGTCGTCGGCCACCTGGAGCTCGGTGCCCGGCAGCGGGCGGCCCACGGTCCCCGACTTCTCCCGTCCGAGCGGCTGCACGGTGATACCGCCGGAGGCCTCCGTCAGCCCGTAACCGTCGTTGATGTACAGCCCGATGCCCTCGTAGAAGAGGGACAGCTCCCGGCCGAGCGACGAACCGCCGGAGGTGCCCCGTACGACGCGCCCGCCGAGCGCGGCCCGCAGCCTGCGGTACACCGTCCGCTCGTACAGGGCGTGCTGCAGCCGCAGGTCGAACCCGGGACCCGGCCCGAGGCCCAGCCGCCGGCGCTCCTCGGCCTCGGCGAATTCCCGCGCGGTCTGTGCCGCCCGCTCGAACAGCGCACCCCGCCCCGTCTGCTGGGCGGTCCGCAGGAACGTCTTGTACAGCTTCTCGAACACCGACGGCACGCCGAACAGGTACGTCGGCCGGAACGTGCACAGCGCCGAGGCGAGGGCAGCCTCGGTCATCTCCGGCTCGTGGGCCATCAGCACCCCGCCGCGCAGGCACAGCACCTGGATCATGATCCCGTACACGTGCGAGAACGGCAGGAAGGCCAGCACCGACGGCTGCTCGCCCGGGGGCGCCGCGGTGTGTCCCCAGCCGGCGAGCATGGTGTCGCACGGGTAGGCCAGGCCTCGGTGGCTCAGGGCGCAGCCCAGCGGACGGCCCGAGGTGCCCGAGGTGTAGGCGATGACCGCCGTCGAGTCCGGCAGCACGATCCGGCGCAGCGACTCCACCGTGGTCAGCGGGATCACCGCACCCTGCTCGGCCAGCATCGCCAGCGCACCCGCGTCCAGCTGCCAGACGTGCTTGAGTCGCGGCAGCCCCGCGCACACGGTGCCCACGGTCATGACGCCCTTGTCGTCCTCCACCACGACGGCCACGCAGCGGGCGTCCCGCAGGATCCACTCCACCTGCTCCCGCGACGACGACGGATGGACCGGGACGACCTCCGCGCCGACGGCCCACAGCGCGTGGGCGAAGACCGTCCACTCGTAGCGGGTCCGGGCCATCAGGGCGACCCGGTGGCCCGGGGAGATCCCCGCGGCGATCAGGCCCTTGGCCAGGTCGGCCACCTGGTCCCGAAGCTCGATCGCCGTCACCTCCTCCCACCTGCCGGGCGCCGTGTCCGAGCGGTGTGCGAGGACAGGCAGCGTCGGACTGCGTTCCGCGGTCTCGAAGATGCTGTCGGCGAGCCCGCCGGTCAGCGGCGGAACGGCTGGTGGAGCGAGGGCGACGTCGCGCATGCGCTGCTCCCGGAGTGTACGGAGGGTGACCCCGCCGGTCGGCTCTGTGCCCGGCGGTGCTCGAATGTAGCCCAGGGAAGCGGTTTCGGTGCCCGGAACAGGTAAGTCGTGATCGGCTGATGATCTGTGCGTGTCCAGGGGGCTCGCGGCACTGGTGTCACGTGCCCCCCGACCGGCCGGACGCCCCGTCAGTCCTGGGTGCGGCGCACACATTCGGTGACGACGCGCCGCAGACTTCCCGTGCGCTCCATGAGCAGCCGCTGCTCGCGGGCACCGGTGCCGCGGCGCATCAGATGAGCGACGGCCTTCTCGACCTCGGCGGCGTCACCGCTGTCGGCGAGGGCGTCCCCGGTGTGCTCCAGCAGCGCGTGCAGTACCTGCACCGCGGGCCGCGGGCGCACGGTCACGGGGTCGAGGAGGTCCTCGTCGAGACCGTAGCGGGCGGCTTGCCAGGCGGCCAGCCTGAGCAGGCTCACGCCGTGGTCGAGCGGCGGCAGGCCGGCCCGCCAGTCACGGGCAGCCGTCTCCACCAGTGCGCGGGCCAGCGCGGCGACGAGGACGGTGGTGTCCGCGCGCAGGCACACGTCCGCCGCCCGGATCTCCACCGTCGGGTACCGGGCGGACAGCCGTGCGTCGAAGTACGCCATCCCCGCGTCGCGGATGACCCCGGTGGCCACCATCTCCTTCACCCGATGGTGGTACCGCTCGGCCGAGCCGAACAGCTCGGTCGGCCCCGCCGACGGCCAGCGCCGCCACACCCGGCTGCGGTAGCTGGCGTAGCCGGTCTCGCTGCCCTGCCAGAACGGTGAGTTGGCGGTGAGCGCGCTCAGCACCGGAAGCCACGGCCGTATCCGGTCGAGGACGGCGACGCCCTCCTCGTCGGACTCCACCGACACATGGGCGTGGCAGCCGCACACCAGCTGCTCCTGGGTGGTGATCCCGTACTGCTCGGCCATCCACCGGTACCGCTCCTGCCCGCCGATGATCGAGGGGGTGACCGGCAGCGGGGACGTGGCGAGCGCGGCGACCGCGCAGCCGATCTCCCCGGCGAGCCGGGCCGCCTCCTTGCGGCAGTGCACGATCTCGGCGCCGAGGTGCGCCATGTCCGCCTGCGGATGCGTGGCGAACTCCAGCATCTGCCCGAACAGCTCCTTCTGGAACAGGTCCTGTCCGGGATCGTCCTGGACGGCTCGGGCGAGGACGGCGCCCTGCTGGGCCCTCGGCTCCCCGCTGTCCGGGTCGACCAGAAGCAGTTCCTCCTCCACTCCGACAGTGCGCACGTGAGCCGCCCTTCTGTTCATGTGACGAGGAGCAGTCGTAGGTCTGTACGACCCTGACTGCCCCCCGGAGAGGGCCGCCGACACCTGCGCCGTCAGCGAACGGGCGTCAACCAGACAGTGGCGAGCGGAGGCAGTGTGAGCCGCAGGAACCCGTCCTCGGGCACCAGGGCACCCGGGGCGCCGACGCCGACTCCGCCGCCGCCGTAGCGGGCGTCGTCCGTGTTCAGAGCCTCCTGCCAGGCGTGAATCCCTTCGGGTACCCACAGGTCGTAGCCGTCACGCACGACGGGGGAGAAGTTCGAGACCGCCAGCAGCGGGGAGCCGTCGGAGCCGAACCGCAGAAACGCGAACACGTTGTCGTCCGCCGCGTCACACTGCACCCACCGGAAACCGCCCGGATCGGTGTCCCGCTGCCACAGCGCCGGGATGGCCCGGTACACCGTGTTCAGATCCCGGACCAGGTCCTGTACGCCCCGGTGGTCGCCCGCCGAGCAGTAGTCCGCGTCCAGCAGCCACCACTCGGGTCCGTGTGTCTCGGACCACTCCGCGCCCTGGGCGAACTCCTGTCCCATGAAGAGGAGTTGCTTGCCGGGGTGGGCCCACATGAAGCCGAGGTAGGC
>NZ_JBFAET010000378.1:3796-4085 GCF_040642095.1 Streptomyces sp. NPDC020362 | reverse complement strand
CCGCTCCTGGTGGGGCTGGGGCTACGCCGACGCCCACCCCGACGACGCCGAGTGCGCCGCCATGGGCGCCCTGCTGCCGGGCACCCTGGCCCGCCCGCTGCCGATACCCCGGGTCGCCGACCTGCCCATCGCCCGCCCCGGCGTGACACCCCCGCCCGCACTGGCGCACCTGGTCACCGACGATCCCGAGGCGCGCGCCTCCCACGCCATGGGCAAGGCCTACCGCGACGTCATCCGCGCCCTGCGCGGCCGGCCCGGCCGGATCCCCGACCTCGTCGCCCGGCCCACC
>NZ_JBFAET010000378.1:0-3786 GCF_040642095.1 Streptomyces sp. NPDC020362 | reverse complement strand
GCCACTCGTGGGCCCGCGCGATATGGGGCATGGCGAGCGTGCCCGTACGCACGACAAGGAAATACGTGCCCCCGACCTGGTCGCCCGGCCCACCGACGCCCAGGAGGTGGCCGACCTGCTGGACTGGGCCGGCCGGCACGGCGTGGCCGCCATCCCCTTCGGCGGCGGCTCCTCGGTGGTCGGCGGCGTGGAGTACCGCGGTGACGCCCACCGCGCCGTGCTGTCGCTCGACCTGACCTCGATGGACCGGGTCCTGGAGGTCGACACCGCCAGCCGCTCGGCCCGCATCCAGGCCGGCGTGCTCGGTCCCGTGCTGGAAGAGCAGTTGCGGCCCCACGGCCTCACCCTGCGCCACTTCCCGCAGAGCTTCGAGTTCTCCACCCTCGGTGGCTGGCTGGCAACCCGGGCCGGAGGTCACTACGCCACCGTCCGTACCCACATCGACGACTTCGTGCAGTCCCTGCACGTGGTCACGCCCGCCGGCGCCGGCACGTCCTGGCGTCTGCCCGCATCCGGCGCCGGACCGTCACCCGACCGACTGTTCCTCGGCTCCGAGGGCACGCTCGGCGTCATCACCGAGGCCTGGATGCGCCTGCAGGAACGCCCGCGATACAAGGCCTCCACGTCCGTGGCCTTCGCCGACTTCCACCGGGCGCTGGACGCGGTGCGTGCCATCGCGCAGTCCGACCTCGCCCCGGCCAACTGCCGCCTGCTCGATTCCGGCGAGGCACTGCTGTCCGGAGCCTCGCACGACGGCTCCGCCGTCCTGGTCCTGGGTTTCGAATCCGCCACCGCCCGCGTCGACGACCGTCTCACGAGCGCCCTGGAGCTGGCCCGTGCGCACGGCGGCCGTGGCGGGGCGCAGGCGGCGGAGGACCGTGACGCCCCGGCCGACGCGGCCGTGAGCGCCTGGCGCTCGGCGTTCCTGCGCATGCCCTACCTGCGCGACGGCCTGGCCCGCATGGGCGCAGTCGTGGAGACCTTTGAGACCGCCACCACCTGGGACAGGATTCCCGCCCTGATCGACGCCGTCCGCACCGAGGTCGGCGCCGCCGCCCTGAAGGCCACCGGACACTCGGCCACCGTCAACTGCCGTCTGACCCACGTCTACCCCGACGGTGCCGCCCCCTACTTCACCGTGGCCGTCGCCGGCCGACCGGGCGACGAGGTAGAGATCTGGGACGACATCAAGGCCGCCGCGAGCGACGTCCTGCACCGCTACCGAGCGACCATCACCCACCACCACGCCGTCGGCCGCGACCACCGCCCCGGCTACGACCTCCAGCGCCCGGAGCCCTTCGCGCTGGCGCTGCGCGCCGCCAAGGACGCCCTGGACCCCCATCGCATCCTCAACCCAGGCGTCCTGATCGACTGACGGCGCGCCGCACACGGGCGAGGGCGTGAGCTGGCCCTGTGGCTTTCACGTGGTCGGGGCACTTGGTGGTGCAGCCGTAGGCGCCGCTCAGAGAGGGGAGCGCGTGGGCGGATTCGAGCGGGGCGAAGGCGCCGGGTTGCTGGGGTCTGCAGCCCCCAGCACCCGGTGACCGGTCAGCTCAGCCGGGCGTCGGCGTAGGCGATCATGGCGTCCCGCTGGTACTCGGCCAGCCCGGCAGCGACCTGGTCGTAGGCCGCCCGCCACTGCGCGTCGTCGACGTAGCTCTGCGCCAGGGCCTTGAACGCGGCCGCGTCCGGGGTCCACATCCGGCAGATGCCCAGGTAGTGGGTGTCGACCTCGGCCTGTACCGCGGGGTCGGTCACCGGGGTGGCGGCCTGCATGAACCCGGCCATCCGAACCATCGCGGAGGTCGCCTCACTCTGCAGGCGATCCATCTCCGCCTCGGTGAGCGTGGCGGCGAACTGCGCCGACTGCTGCGCCTGGTCGGGCCACCGTGTGCGTGCGGGCGCCTCGTAGCGGGCGGTGTCGAATCCGGTGAACAGGTTCTCCGGCCTGCTGATCTTTCCCATGTCGGGTGTCTCCTCCTCCAGTTCGGCGATGGTGCGGGCGACCGTGCGGGCGAGTACATCGAGGCGGTCCCGCTCGGCCAGCAGCCTGCGCCGGTGCTCGCGCAGCGCGGTCACCTGGTCGACCTGGTGCTCCAGGACCGCCGCTGTCTCCCGCAGCCCCAGGCCCAGTTCCCGCATCAGCAGGATCTGCTGCAGCCGCAGCAGGTCGGCCTGCTCGTAGTGGCGGTGGCCGTTGCTGCCGATGTAGGCGGGAACGAGCAAGCCGATCTCGTCGTAGTGACGCAGGGTCCGGGACGTCACCCCGCACATCCGGGCCACGTCCGCAATCGACCAGGCCATGACCGCACCTTTCCTCGCCGGGCCGGGCTGTCCGGCCACACGGGCGACCGTAGGAGTTGACGCAACGGAAAGCGCAAGCCGCATTGGACGGGTTACGTCCAAGGAAGAGCGCGGCGACGTTCACGATCGACGGGAACGACAGCCCATTCAACCGGAGCACGGCCTCTTCCACGGCCCGGAACCGTCGGCCCAACCGCCTTGACCCTGGCTCCTTTCGGGCAACTCCGTGTGCCGCTCGGGAACGCCATGCCGTCCTTCGGGGTCTTCGTCTCACAGAAGGTGTGCCAGAGCCACCCGCTGATGTCCCGCTCCGGTCCCCGGCTCCTGTCCTGCCACGCGCTTTGAGAGGCTTTCGTCATGCCCACGGTCGATCCCCGCTTCAGCGTCCTGTCCGAGGACTTCGCCGCCGACCCCTACCGCCACTTCGCCCGGCTGAGAGAACAGGCACCGGTGCACTACGAGCCGGCGATCGACAGCTACTTCCTTTCCCGCCACCACGATGTGAAGCGGGTGCTGACGGACCATGAGGCGTTCACCACCGAAACGCTGCAGGTGCGTGCCGAGCCGGTGATGCGCGGGCGGGTCCTCGCCCAGATGACCGGGGCCGAGCACACCGCCAAGCGGAAGATCGTTGTCAGGGGCTTCACCGGGCAGGCCCTGCAGGACCAGATACGCGCCATCCACGCCAACGCCGCCGAGCTCATCGCGCCCTTCCTTCCCCTGGGGCGGATGGACCTCGTCAACGACTTCGGCAGACCCCTCGCCGTCTTCGTGACGCTCGACGTCCTGGGCCTGGACAAGAAGGACTGGCAGCAGGTCGCCGCCTGGCACGGCGGGGTCATCGAGTTCATCACCAGCATCGTCCTCACCCCCGAACGCCGTCGGCACTGCATGGACTGCGCCGAGCAACTGGAGGACTACCTCGTCCCCGTCATCGAACAGCGCCGTCGCCGGCCCGGCGAAGACCTGATATCGAAGCTGTGCACCGCCGAGTTCGACGGCATCGCCATGAGCAACCGCGACGTGACCGCTCTGATCATCAACGTCCTGGCCGCCGCCACCGAGCCCGCCGACAAGACGCTCGCCCTCCTCTTCAAGCACCTGATCGACCACCCCGAGCAGATGGCGCAGGTACGCCAGGACCCGGCCCTGCTGCCTGCCGCGATCGCCGAGACACTGCGCTACACCCCACCCGTCCAGCTCATCCCCCGTCAGGCGGAGCGGGACGCCGTGTTCGCAGGCACCACCGTCCCGGCAGGTGCCACCGTCTTCTGCATGGTCGGCGCGGCCAACCGCGACCCCGACGCGTTCGTCGCCGCGGACACCTTCGACATCCGTCGCCCGGACCTGGGCACCGCGCGCTCCTTCACCGCCGCCGCCCAGCACCTGGCCTTCGGCACCGGACTCCACCAGTGCGTCGGCGCTGCCTTCGCACGCGCCGAGATCGAGACCGTCGCCGCGATGCTCCTCTCCCTGTTCGAC
>NZ_JBFAET010000377.1:0-4116 GCF_040642095.1 Streptomyces sp. NPDC020362 | reverse complement strand
CGAACCGGGTGGTCGAGATCCTCGACGAGCAGACCGACCTGCCCGTCCCCGGCGACGGCGTTCCGGGGCGGCTGGTCGTCACCGACCTTCGCAGACGGCTCATGCCGGTGCTCCGCTATCCGGCGGGTGACCGGGCCGAATGGGTGGACCGGGACGCCGGGGTCTTCCGCATCCTCGGCCGTGCCGAAGAGGGTGTGCGGGTCGGTCCCGTCTCCCTCTACACGCAGGACGTCCACGACATCGTCATGGCTGCCGACACGGCCGGTGAGGTGACGGGGCTGCAGCTCGTGGTGCGCCGCAGCATCGGCCGGGACGGCCTGGTGCTGCGGCTGGCGACGGGTGAACCCGGCGGCGGGGACGCCGCGTTGGCAGACGCCGTCGTCGCCGCCGTGCTGGCGCAACGCCCGCTCTACCGGGATGCGATAGCCGCCGGGCACGTCAATCCGCTCACCGTCGAACGGGTGCGGCACCGGGACCTGACCGTCAATCCGCGCACGGGCAAGCTCATCCGCGTCGTCGACGAACGGCCGCATTCATGAGCACGGTGGACTCACGCGCGGCGCGTCTGCCCCTCGTGCTGCGCAACCCGTCGTTCGGCCGCGTCTGGGCCGGTCAGCTCCTCACCCAGGCCGCGAGCAGGATGTTCCAGGTCGGCGCCGTCTGGTGGCTGGTCGGGTTCGCGGGCGGGCGGCACCGCGGACTGGATTCGGGCCTGTTCCTCATGGTCAGCACGCTGCCCGCGGTCGCGCTCGCCCCCGTGGTCGCTCGCAC
Source organism: Streptomyces sp. NPDC020362 (assembly GCF_040642095.1). Lineage (NCBI taxonomy): Bacteria > Bacillati > Actinomycetota > Actinomycetes > Kitasatosporales > Streptomycetaceae > Streptomyces > Streptomyces sp. NPDC020362. The sequence continues at coordinate 3,345 of NZ_JBFAET010000377.1, read as the reverse complement.
CGTCGCCCGTCACGCCCATCGGACGGTGCTGGCCGGCGCGGCGGCCACGGCCGGCGCGGTGGCAACGGCGGCCGCCCTCCTGGCGCAGGCCGGGGCGCTGCCGATGGCCGCGATCTACGCGGTGGGGCTGGCGCTGGCGGCCTGTCAGGCGCTCTTCGACCCGTGTCTGACGACGTCGGTGCCGGAACTCGTCGAGGACGCCGACATCGAGGCCGCCACCGGATTCGAGCTGTCCACCCAGTCGGTCGCCGGGCTCGGCGGAGGACTCCTCGGCCCGCTCACGGTCGAGGCGGGCGGGCTCCCGGGCGTCGTCGCCGCCTGCGCGGTCGCCTACCTGCTCGCCGCCCTGCTGGTCCTGTCGGCACGCTTCCCGCACGCCACGACGCGGGCAGCCGGATCGGCGAGCGGCCCGGCACCCGCATCGCGGTCGCTGCGCCAGGTCCTGGCCGGGCTGCCGTTCATCCGCCGTGTGCTGGTGTGCTTCGCCGCCGCCAATGTCTTCACCACCGCTGTCTACGTCGTGATGCCGCTCTACACGCGGGGTGTGCTGCACTCGACCGGCTCGACCGTTGCCTCGCTGGAGGCGGCGCTCGGTGTGGGCACGCTCGTCGGGTCGTTCACCGGTGCCCGCGTTCCGGGGCGTCCCGTTGCCGTCGGCAGCGTGTGCCTGGTCGTGATGGCCGCGGCCCTCGGGCTGCCGGGGCTGGTCGTCGGGCACGCGGTCGCGTTCGGTGCGTTGTCCGCCGTCGGCTGGTGCGTCGGTGTGATCGGCGTGCGGTTCGTCGCGCTGTTCCAGCGGCTGGTGCCCGCCGACGACAAGCCGGAGTTCTTCGCGGTCATGCAGGCACTGCTCGGTGCCACGTTCCCCGTGGCCTCACTCGTCTTCGGCGCGCTGGGCGACCATCTGACGGCCCGCACGCTCTGTCTGGTGCAGGGCGCCGGTCTCGCGCCGGTCGCCCTGGCGCTGTGGCGGGTCGGCGGGCGGAAGGACGCCGACGGGTCGCGGGTGTCCGCCGCGCAGCCCCTCGCACGGGCGGGAGAGACGTCATGAGCGTCGTCCTCTCCCCCGCCGCGGTCCAGGACATCGCGGACCTGCGGCAGTTGTACTTCGAGGTGTACGCGCACGGCTATCCGGTGCCCCTCGGCAGCGACCCGGCCGTGATGCGCCGACTGATCACCGACGGCACCGCGCACTGGCTCACCGCCCGGACGCACCAAGGCGACCTCGTCGGCTCCGCCGTCGTGCAGACCGATCCGGGCAGCCGTATCGGCAAGCTGGTCGGTCTCGTCGTGCATCCCGGTCACCGCGGTGGCGGGCTGGCCTCCCGGCTGACCGGCGCCGTCTGCGAGGAGGCGTTCGGCGCCGGCCGTCTCGACTCGGTGTACGCCACGGTCCGCGTGGTCACCGAGGGGCCCCAGCACGTCGTCGTACGCAACGGTTTCAGGCCGCTCGGCCTGATGCCCAACGCGGTGGAGGTCGAGGGGTGCGAGAGCCTCGCGCTGTTCGCCCGCTACGCCGAGGGGGTGCTGGACCGCCGCGCTCCCGTCGAGCGCGTGCCCGAGCGGCTGTCGGGCCTGCTCTCCGCCGCGTCCGCCGGCATCGGCATCGACTACACCGGCACGGGACTCGTGCCGGGCCGCGGAGCCGCGCGCTCCGCAGGCGATGCCGCGCCCATCGAGCTGATCGTCGCCCCGGCCTTCGTCCGCCGCCGCTTTCTGGAGCGTTTCCCCGACGCCGGCGACCGCTTCTTCCCGCTGCACACGCCGAACGCGCTCCTGGTCGCGGGGGACGGCGGCTTCGAGGCGTACGCCGACCTCGACCCGGTGGCGGGCAGTTGCGCCCTGGTCGCCGTCCATCCGCGCCCGGCCGCGGTGACCGGCGCGCTGGAGGCGCTGATGACCGTGGTCACCCGGGCCGGCGCGGACTACGCCGAGACGCTGCTTCCGCTGGCCGACACCGAGGCCCTGGAGGTCTTCCTCGCCTCGGGGTTCGTGCCGAGCGCGGTCTATCCCGCGATGCGCCGCATCCACGGCCGCTTCCACGACTACGTGGTGCTGTCCCGCACCAGCCGCCAGATCGACTTCCGGGGAACGGCCGTCAGCCCCTTGCTGCAGCCGTACCTCGGCGCCTACCTGAGCGCCTGGACCGCCACCTACCTGCCCCTTCACGAGGTGTCCCGATGAACCCCCATCTCGCTCCGGTCGAGGTCCCCGACCCGGCGGCGCTCACTCACGTGCAGCGGCTGTGCGACCTCGCCGAGCCGTACGCGACCGGCGCCGCCGCCGACGAGCTGTTCGCCGCGGCGATGGCCGAGACCCATGCCTGGCACGCCCACCGCTCCCCGTTCTTCGCCGCCCTGCTGCAGGAGCCGCCGGAGGCTCCCGCACCCACGGTCGGCGACGGTGTGCGTACCCCGCTCGTGCCCGCCGCCTTCTTCAAACGCCACGAGGTGCTCTCCGTCCCCCGTGACGAGGTGTTCCTGCATCTGACGTCCTCGGGCACGACGGGCCAGAAGTCGCAGATGTTCTTCGACGCATGGACGATCCGCTCGGCGCAGCGCATGGTGGCCCGGATCTTCGACCACTACGGCTGGATCACCCCCGACCAGCCGGTCAACTATCTGCTGTACAGCTACGAGCCCGCGCCGTCACTGAAACTCGGCACGTCGTTCACCGACAACTACCTGTGCGACTTCGCCCCGGCCCGGCACACCACGCACGCGTTGCGGCACACCGGTTCCGGCCACGAGTTCGACGTGCACGGGTGCATCGCGGCGCTCCAGCGCTATGCCGAGGACACCGTTCCGGTCCGGATCCTCGGCTTCCCGGCCTTCCTCTACTTCACCCTGGAGCGGATGAGGGCGATGGGTCTGCCGCCGCTGCGGCTTCCCGAGGGATCGCTGGTGGTGCTCGGCGGCGGCTGGAAGGGCCATGCCGACCGCCAGATCGGCAAGGACGACTTCCGTGCCGAGGTCACCGAGCGCCTCGGCATCCCGGGCGACCGCATCCGCGACACCTTCGGCTCCGTCAAACACTGCGTGCCGTACGTCGAGTGCGCACACCACCGGCTGCACGTGCCGGTGTGGTCACGCGCCGCGGTCCGCGACACCGCGACGCTGCGCCCGCTGCCGTACGGCGAGCGCGGCTTTCTCCACCTGGTCAGCCCGTACATCACCTCCGTTCCGGCGCAGAGCGTCGTGATGGGCGACCTCGCCTCGCTGCACCCGGGCGAGGACTGCCCCTGCCCGCTGAACACCGACTGGTTCACCGTGCACGGCCGTGCCGGGGTGAGCCGCAACCGCAGTTGTGCGGTCGCCGCCGCCGAACTGATGAAGGGAATGTCGT
>NZ_JBFAET010000376.1:0-4121 GCF_040642095.1 Streptomyces sp. NPDC020362 | reverse complement strand
CCGCCAATGCGTCTTGAGTCGAGCGGCACCCCTCGGGGGCCCCGCCCGGGTCCCCGGCGGGACGCGACTCCCGCGCCCCGCCGGGTCCCCGCGGACCGCCCGAGACAAACCGGCTCCGCGGGTCGGGCCCCGGACCGGTGGGAACACATCGGTGGACGCCGATCACCCGGTCCTCGGGCCGATCCCATGACTGGATCGGATCCCCGGCCGACCTTCAGGTGCATCTGCAGGATGCCGTGATGTGATGCTGTGCAAGCCGGACGGGCACGTGCCGGACGACGGGAACGTGCCGGACGACGCGGTCGCGCCGCCGCCCCGGCTGGTCGTTCGGCGCTCGGACATGCCACCACGCCCGCCGGATCGTTCAGCGCTCGGGCGTACCGCCTCCCCGGGCGGACCGTCTAGCGCTCGGTCACCTTGCCGTCCGCCACTTCCAGCCGGCGGGTCACCCGGACCGCGTCCAGCATGCGGCGGTCGTGGGTGACCAGGAGCAGGGTGCCCTCGTAGGAGTCGAGCGCCGACTCCAGTTGCTCGATCGCGGGCAGGTCGAGGTGGTTCGTCGGCTCGTCCAGGACGAGGAGGTTCACCCCCCGGCCCTGCAGCAACGCCAGGGCCGCGCGGGTGCGTTCACCCGGGGAGAGGGAGGCGGCCGGCCGCAGGACGTGGTCCGCCTTCAGCCCGAACTTGGCCAGCAGGGTGCGGACCTCGACCGGCTCGGTGTCGGGGACGGCCGCGCAGAAGGCGTCGAGCAGCGCCTCGGTGCCGTGGAACAGCTTGCGGGCCTGGTCGACCTCGCCGACCAGGACGCCGGAGCCGAGGGCGGCGTGTCCGGCGTCGAGCTGGATACGGCCGAGCAGCGCGCCGAGCAGGGTGGACTTGCCGGCGCCGTTGGCTCCGGTCACCGCGACCCGGTCGGCCCAGTCGATCTGCAGGCCGACCGGTCCGAGGGTGAAGTCGCCGCGCCGGATCTCGGCATCGCGCAGGGTCGCGACCACGGCACCGGAGCGCGGGGCGGCCGCGATCTCCATGCGCAGCTCCCACTCCTTGCGCGGCTCCTCGACCACCTCGAGGCGCTCGATCATGCGCTGCGTCTGCCGGGCCTTGGCGGCCTGCTTCTCGCTGGCCTCGCTGCGGAACTTGCGGCCGATCTTGTCGTTGTCGCTGCCGGCCTTGCGCCGGGCGTTCTTCACGCCCTTGTCCATCCAGGACCGCTGCATGCGGCCCCGCTCCTCCAGGGAGCTCTTCTTCCCCTCGTACTCCTCGTAGTCCTCGCGGGCGTGCCGGCGGGCGACATCGCGCTCCTCCAGGTAGGCCTCGTAGCCGCCGCCGTAGAGGTTGATCTGCCGCTGCGCCAGATCGAGTTCGAGGACCTTGGTGACCGTACGGGTCAGGAACTCGCGGTCGTGGCTGACGACGACCGTGCCCGCGCGCAGGCCGGTGACGAAGCGTTCCAGGCGCTCCAGGCCGTCCAGGTCCAGGTCGTTGGTGGGTTCGTCCAGGAGGAAGACGTCGTAGCGGGACAGGAGGAGGGAGGCGAGGCCGGCCCGGGCCGCCTGGCCGCCGGAGAGGGAGGTCATCGGCTGGTCCAGGTCCACGGCCAGGCCGAGGGAGTCGGCGACCTCCTCCGCACGCTCCTCCAGGTCGGCGCCGCCCAGGTTCAGCCAGCGCTCCAGGCTCACGGCGTAGGCGTCGTCGGCCCCGGGCGCGCCGTCGACCAGCGCCTGCGTGGCCTCGTCCATCACGCGCTGTGCCTCGGTGACGCCGGTGCGGCGGGCCAGGAACGCCCGGACGGTCTCCCCCGGCCTGCGCTCGGGCTCCTGCGGCAGATGGCCGACGGTCGCGGCCGGCGGGGACAGGCGCAGCTCGCCCTCGTCGGGCGGGGTCAGCCCGGCGAGCAGGCGCAGCAGCGTGGACTTGCCCGCGCCGTTGGCGCCGACCAGCCCGATCACGTCGCCGGGCGCGACGACGAGGTCGAGTCCGGTGAACAGGGAGCGGTCGCCGTGGCCGGCGGCGAGGTTCTTGGCGACGAGGGTGGCAGTCATCAGGACGCCGATCCTAATGCTCCTCGCACCCGGTGCTCAGTCGGGTTTGCCTCGACGCACCGGCTCCACCAGCACGCTCCCGGAGGTCCGGGCCACGACGAACGCCTCCCCCTTGACCGCCTTCGGGTCCAGGGGGATGCGGTGCCGGCCGGGTTCCAGGGTGCCGTCGAAGACCTGCCTGGTGTGGGTGCGGTAGAGCCGGTCCAGGCGGTACGCGGTGACCTGTACCCGGCACGGGGAGGTCACCTCGATGTCCGCCTCGCCGTCGGCGGCCACCAGCTCGGTCAGCCGGCGCTGCCCGAGCGGGCTGCGGTCCAGGGCGTGCTCGATCTGGGCGACGAGCAGGGGCACTATGGGGGCCAGGCCGTCCACGTGGGCGACCTCGACCCCGGCTCGCTCGAACGCCTCTCTCACGGCGGCCCGTTCGGCCTCGCCGACGGCCCGTCCGAAGGCGACGGCGCCGTAGCCGCGCAGTTCCTCGGCGGAGACGCCCCGGGCGTCCTGGGTGATGTCGGCGCCTATGCCGATGGTGCGCAGCGCGGCGGCCAGCCTGGCGAGGACGGCGACGCGGGCGCCGATCAGGAGCACCCGGCGGCGGGGTGCCTGCGGGCCCTCGGTGTCCTCGATCAGGGCGGCCAGGGCGGTGCGGTAGTCGGGGCCGTGGAAGCGGAACGGGCCTATGCCGTGGTAGCCGTTGCGTTCCAGGTCGGCGTGTTCGTCGGTCTGCCAGGCGAAGTCCCGCCAGATGTAGTCGTCGCCGTCCTGCTCGATGACGGCGGTGACCGCTCCGCAGGCCAGATCCGCGCACTCGGGGCAGCCGTAGATCACGAACCGGCCGTCCGGGAGCGGCGGCCGCGCCTGGAGGAGCAGGCTGCGCACCTGTGCGGTGAAGATGGCGGGCGGGATGTCGGAGGCGAGCGGGGAGACCGCGTCCAGGTCGGAGAGCTGGAACAGCAGGGGGCGGCCGTCCACGATGAAGTCCACGAAGTCGCGGTGGACCTGGTAGCCGCCGTCGGCGAGGACACCGCCGGCGCGGGTCGCCGGTGCCAGGCCGAAGGTCGCGTATGCGGCAGACATGCTGTGAGTATCCCCACATCGGGACGGATGTGAGCGCGGCATGACATATTCGGTTAGCGTCCTGGCGTGAAGCATGGGTCGGCAGACGCGGTGATCGTGGTCGGTGGCGGTGTCGTCGGGCTGACGACGGCCGTCGTCCTGGCCGAGTCCGGGCGCCGGGTGCAGGTGTGGGCGCGGGAGCCCGCCGAACACACGACCTCGGCGGTCGCCGGCGGGCTGTGGTGGCCCTACCGGATCGAGCCCGAGCCGCTCGTCGGTGCGTGGGCGCTGGAATCGCTCGGGGTGTACGAGGAGTTGGCGGCCCGTCCGCAGGAGTCGGGCGTACGCCTGGTCGAGGGTGTACACCAGGGGGCGCGGCTGGACGAGCTGGGCGCGTGGGCGGGCCGGGTCGCGGGGCTGCGGGAGGTGGCCGCAGGACTGGCGGCGCGACTGCCGGTGATCGACATGCCGGTCCATCTGGCGTGGCTGCGGGAGCGGTTCACGCGGGCGGGCGGCACGGTCGAGGAGCGCGAGGTGACGGATCTGGCCGCCGTGCCGGCCGCTGTCGTGGTCAACTGCACGGGGCTGGGGGCGCGTTCGCTGGTACCCGATCCGGCGGTGCATGCGGTGCGTGGGCAGCTGGTCGTGGTGGAGAATCCGGGGATCACCTCGTGGTTCACGTCCGTCGGTCACTCCCACACAACCTCCACCTACTTCATCCCGCAGCCGGGCCGCCTGCTGCTGGGCGGGACGGCCCAGGAGGACGTCTGGTCCCTGGAGCCGGATCCCGCCACGGCCGCGGCGATCGTCGCGCGGTGCGCGGCCGTCCGGCCGGAGATCGCCGGGGCACGGGTGCTGGGGCACCGGGTGGGGCTCAGGCCCGCCCGTCGCGCCGTCCGGCTGGAACGGGAGTCCCTGCCGGACGGGCGGCTGCTGGTGCACAACTACGGGCACGGCGGAGCCGGGATCACGGTGGCCTGGGGCTGTGCCCGTGAGGCGGCCGGGCTGACCCGCCCGGCCGCC
>NZ_JBFAET010000375.1:0-4132 GCF_040642095.1 Streptomyces sp. NPDC020362 | reverse complement strand
GCCGCGCCGCGCCCCCCGCCGCCCCCCCCCCCCCCCCCCGGCCGGTACCGATCAGCCGTCGATGCGGTGCTGGGTCCAGAAGGAGGTCAGGTCCGTGCTGGTGGCGGCCTGGGCGGCCGCCTTGAACTCGGCCGTGGTCGACACGCCGTACCAGTGGGCGGTCGCGTAGTCCTTCAGCAGCTTGGCCATGGCGGTGTCGCCGAGGACACGCCGCAGGTCGTGCAGGGCGCACTTGCCGTAGTCGTACACCACGGTGGAGTAGCGGGAGGAGTGCGCGTCCCAGTAGGCCATCGAGTTGGTGATCTTCTCGGCGCTGGAGGCCCAGGAGACACTGCTCCAGCAGTTGCTGCCGGCCTTGCCGAGGGCCAGGTCGGTGGCGTAGTCGGTGAACGCCTCGTCCAGCCAGGGGCTGGCGTATTCGTCGTCGCCGACGATGCCGTACCACCACTGGTGGCCGATCTCATGGGTGAGCGCGGTGGTGCTGACCAGATCGAGGACGAAGCCGGGGTACTCCATGCCGCCGAACCAGTAGTTGTTGTCGATGACGGCGTCCAGCTCGCCGTACGGGTAGGCGCCGAAGCGCGCCGCGTGGGCGTCCACGGCGGTCTTGGCGGTGCTGAGCATCGACTGGGCGCTGGAGGAGCTGATGCCCGAGACGGAGTAGATGTTCACCGGGACACCGCCGGGCGAGGTGCCGGAGATCTTGGTGAACGGGCCCGCGGCCCAGGCGAAGTCCCGGACCTTGGCGGCGGTGGCGGTGGTGACCGTGCGGCCGCTGGAGCCGGGGGTGTCGGTGGAGGTGCCGGTGGCCGGGACCAGCAGGGTGCTGGGATGGTCGAGGGTCACCTTGAAGTCGGCGGCCAGGGAGTAGAACGACTCGCCGTTGTTGGTGTACGGGTCCAGATGCCAGCCGGCCGCGTCACGCACGGCCAGGACGGGCAGGGCGTTGCCGATGAAGCTGAAGGCACCGTCGTGGCCGAACCGGTCGGCACCGCTGGGTACGGTGATGCCCAGGTCGAATCCGACGGTGGCGGTCTGGCCCTGGTTCAGCGGCGTCGGCAGGGTGATCTTCAGGGCGGTGCAGTCCACCGAGAGGTCGCCCGCGGTGCCGCCGGTGACGTTGGTGACCTTGACGGGCATCGCCGAGCAGGTGCCGTGGTAGTTGTCCCACAGCCTCAGGTACACCTCGCCGAGGGCGGTGGCGGAGGCGTTGGTGAAGGACACGCTCTCGTGCCCGTTCCACACCGTCCCGCTCGTGTCGCTGCTGAGGCTGACGGTGTACGAGGGTGCGGACGGGGTCCGCGTGGAGTCCGCCGGGGGCGGGGTGGTGCCACCGGAGGTGTCGAGGGCGACGTCGTCCAGGACGAAGCTCGTCTGGAGGCTGGAGTCCTCGGTTCCGGTGAAGGACAGGTTCACGGTCTGGCCCGCGAACGACGACACGTCGAACGACTTCTGCACGTAGCCGGTGTTCTTGTCGAGGTTCGAGTAGGTCGCCAGCGTGGTGCTGCCGATCTTGGCCGTGAGCTTGTCGTAGGCGGTGGACGAGGTCCGCTCGGCGGTGTCGATGTGCAGCCAGAAGCTGAGGGTTGCGCTGGTGCACCCGCTCGGGACGGTGACGCTCTGGGTGAGGGTGTCGGTGTGCGTGCTGCCGACACCGTCCAGCCAGGCGTAGGAGGAGCCGCCGTGGGCACTCTGGCCGCTGCGGCTGGTGATCACGCTCGCCGCGGACGCGGTCCAGGGCGAGGTGCCGCTTTCGAAGCCGCCGTTGGTGACGGCTTGGGCCGGGGTGCAGTCGGCGGCCACGGCGTGCTTGTCCCTGGCCTGCTGTGCTGCGGCGGGGGTGACGGGGAGGGAGAGGGCGGCCAGTGCGGCGATGGTGAGGAAGCCGGCGCCGAGCGCCTTGTGGGGGGTGGATCTCACACACTGCTCCTTTGCGGCGGCCGGGATTCCGGCCTGCTCGATGGCCGTCCGTCGGCGGGGTGCGCCGGGGGCGGCCTCGGACTGGGTTGTGCGATCGCTGTGCGGAGAGGTGCGCCGCGCCCCCATGGGGTCGGGGCGAGGACTGCCGAAAGAGTGACAGATTTGACCGGACCATGCCAGAAGTGGGGAGGGAAGTGGGTGGCCGTGCTCCGGCATGCCGGCCTCCCCGGCATGCCGTTCTCCCCCGTGCGCGGTGGATCAGTCGCGGTTCAGGACCATGAAGACCGCCCGGAGCCGGGTCTCGCCCGGTCCCCGCCAACTGCTCGCGACATGGCCGAGGACGCCCTCGGACGGCAGCGGCGGATTCTCGGCAACGGGCTTCAGGACACGGTGCAGACGCAGGGTCGTGCCGTGCGGTGCGGGCAGCAGGGTGCCCCGCTCGTCGTCCGTGGGCCTGGGCGTGACCCCCTCCAGGACAAGTGCCTCCCCCGTGTAGGAGCGGGTCACCTCCTGGTCGGGTGCGTCGCTGACGCTCTGCGCCATCGCCTGTGCCCTGCCCTCGATCAGGGAGAGCAGTTCGCCTACGAGCACCGGGTCGTGAAAGCCGTCGTAGGCCCAGCGTTTGCCGAGCACGCCGTGCTCCATGGTGCCGATCAGCGCGTGCTCCGCCCCGTCCAGCGGCGCGCCGCGGTACGTGAGCGGAACCAGGTAGGCGGTCGGCTCGGCGGTGGAGGTGTCGGTGGCCACCATGAACTCGATCCCGACCTCGCCCTCGGGGTCGTCCAGCCGGAAGCCGCCGGACTTCTCCAGCACGGCGGCATCCGTGCCGCCGCGGTACCACGGGCGGGTGGGCAGCCAGGTGGTGAGGAGTTCGAGCTTGGTCGGCCTGAGGGTGGTGTGGTGGATGACGGCCATGCCGGCGGTTCCCCTCCGTCGTGCTGGTGCTGACCCTCCCAGCCTTCCACACCGTTTGCGCCGGTCATGGGTCCGCCGCGGTCAGTGCGGGGGTCAACTCGGACCAGGGGTTGGGCGGTTCGCCCGTCACCGGTCCGCAGATCGCCGCGCCGCGTTCGTGCGCGGTGCGCACCGCGAGCGGGACGAGGGCCTCGGGCACGCCGTAGACGAGGTGGCAGAACCGCTCGGGCGGGTGCCGTGTCGCCCAGGCCGGCCGGGCGAACACCGAGACGTACGTCGACCAGTGGCCCTCGAAGGTGACGACCAGGTCGGCCAGGCGGAGATAGCCGGGCGTCGGGTACACGCCCGGGTTGAGGACGACGGTGTCCGCGCCGAGCCGCCGCACGTCCCGGACCAGGCGCCGGCAGGCCGGCAGGCCCTGCCCGGTGGCGGTGACGCGGTCGAGGAAGCAGCCGTCGGCCGCGTACCACTCCTGGTGCCGGCGCATGTCCTCGACGGCCAGGGCCGGGTCGCGGACGCCGTAGTCGGTGTCGATGTAGCCGAGCAGGCGGGCGCCCGCCGCCCGCAGTGCGCGCGCAGCCGCCGTGAAGGCCGGATCGGGGGCCGTGCCGGGGCCGTTGGCGGGGTTGAGGACGACCGCGTGGGTGCGGGCGGCCGCGGTGATCAGCCGGTGCCAGGCGCCGGGGTCCTCGGCCGGGTGCACATACAGCGGTACCAGCAGGCTCATGGCGCACGCCCGCTCCCCGCCGTGGCCGCCCACAGTGCGTCGAGGGCGTCGCCCAGGCCGTGGACGGGCCGCCAGCCGAGGGCACGGCCGGCGGCCGTGATGTCGGAGCACTGCCAGGACACCCGGGCCGAGCGGGCCGAGCCGCCCGTGTTCTCCTCCAGCCTCCCCCGGAAACCGGCACGCCGGGCCAGTCCCTGCACCAACTCCCGTACCGGTACGGCCCGTCCGCCGCCGATGTTGAGAATGGGCGGCAGCGGGCCCTCGGTCGTCACCGCGAGGGCGACTGCCCCGGCGAGATCGCGTACGTTCACGAAGTCGCGGTGCGCGGACAGGTCGCCGAGGCGCAGGACCGCCCGCGGATCCCGTCCGGCGGCGCACAGCTGCGCCGCCATCCGGCCGGGCAGGCTCGCGACGGGTGCGCCGGGGCCCACCGGGTTGCCGACCCGGAGCACGACCCCGTCCAGGGCGGCGGAGGTCACCGCGACCGTGCCCGCGAGCTTGGTCACGCCGTAGAGGGTGACCGGGCAGGTGTCCGCCGTCTCGGTCACCGGGACGTCCGGGACGCCGGGC